>JAKJFK010000007.1 GCA_022704925.1 candidate division TA06 bacterium
GAGGGAGTGGAGATCCACACCATCGAGCATTTCCTGGCCACCGTGCTGGGGATGGGGGTGGACAACCTGCTGGTCGAGATAGACAACGACGAGTTCCCGGGCGAAGACGGCAGCAGCACCCGGTTTGCCGGGCTGCTGCTGGAGGCCGGCCTGGAGGAGCAGCCCAAGGCGCGCCGGGCCTTCGTGCTCCGGGACCCGGTCTTCGTCAACAGCAACGGCAGCCAGCTGGTCGCGCTGCCGTCGCCGACCTTCCGGATCTCCTACACCCTGGACTATCCGGATCCGCTGGGCAGCCAGTTCGGCTCCTTCGGCATCGACCGGGAAACCTTTCTTTCCGAAATCGCCCCGGCCCGCACTTTCTGCCTGCAGAGCGAGGTGGATGCCCTGCTGAAGACCGGACTGGGCAAGGGGTCGAATTACAACAACACCCTGGTCATCGACCAGGCCGGCGTGGTCAACAACAAGCTGCGTTTCACCAATGAAATGGTCCGCCACAAGGTGCTTGACCTGCTCGGTGACCTCGGCCTGCTGGGCTCGGTTCCCCAAGCGCACATCATCGCCATCCGGAGCGGACACGTCCTGAACGTCAAGCTGGTCTCCCGGATGGTGGAGGTCGGCCGCCGGGAGACGGCGGCCGCGGTCATTCCGCCCGACGAGCCGGTGGATGTTCACAAACAGGTGCTGGAGGCCGAGGATATTCTTAAGATCATTCCACACCGGCCGCCCTTCTTCTTCGTTGACCGGATTCTTTCCATCGAAGAGGACCGGGGCATCGTCGGCCTCAAGGTGGTCTCCATCAACGAACCTTATTTTGCCGGTCATTTCCCGGGCCACCCGGTGATGCCCGGAGTGATCCTGATCGAGACGATGGCCCAGGTGGCCGGAGTCCTGATGCTGCGCAAGCCGGAGAACCGCCACAAGGTCGCTTATTTTGCCGCGATCGACAACGCGCGCTTCCGGCAGGCGGTACTGCCCGGTGACCAGCTCCGGCTGGAAATCGAGGTTGTCAAGCTGCGCAGCAAGGTGGGCCAGGTGCACGCCCGTGCCCTGGTCAACAACGGGAAGCTGGCTGCCGAGGCGGACCTGATGTTCGCCCTGGTCGAGCGCTGAGGCAGTTACCCCCCCTCCTGCTCCGCCGGGCGTCCGCCGGCGCAATGTTTTCCCCCTTTGAGGTCTTTACGTGGGCAAAAGAACCGATATCCGGACCTTGCTGATCATCGGGTCGGGGCCGATCATCATCGGCCAGGCCTGCGAGTTTGACTATTCGGGTTCCCAGGCCTGCAAGGCGCTCAAGGAGGAGGGCTACCGGGTGGTGCTGGTCAATTCGAACCCGGCCACCATCATGACCGACCCCGGCCTGGCCGACGCCACCTATGTTGAGCCCCTTTCGATCGAGTTCCTGACCCGGGTCATTGAGAAGGAGCGGCCGGACGCCCTGCTGCCCACCCTGGGCGGCCAGACCGGCCTCAACCTGGCCGTCGGGCTGGCCGAGCAGGGGGTTCTTAAGGCTTACGGGGTCGAGTGCATCGGGGCCACGCCCGAAGCGATCGCCCGGGCCGAGGACCGCCGCCTCTTCAAGGAGGCGATGGAGAAGGCCGGGCTCGACCTGCCCAGGAGCGGCTGGGCTCACGACCGGACCGAGGCCGAGGCCATTGCCGGCCGGCTTGGTTTTCCGCTGGTCATCCGTCCCAGCTTTACGCTCGGCGGGACCGGCGGCGGCATCGCTTACAACCGGGACGAGTTCGAGAACCTGGTCGGCCAGGGCCTCCAGCTTTCGCTGATCAAGGAGGTGTTGATCGAGGAGTCGGTGGCCGGCTGGAAGGAGTTCGAGCTGGAAGTGATGCGGGACCGGCGCGACAACGTGGTCATCATCTGCTCGATCGAGAACTTCGACCCGATGGGCGTCCATACCGGTGACAGCCTGACCGTGGCGCCGGCCCAGACGCTGACCGACCGGGAGTACCAGGTGATGCGCGACGCGGCCATCACCTGCATCCGGGCCATCGGGGTGGACACCGGCGGCTCCAACATACAGTTTGCGCTCGACCCGGCCACCAGCCGGATGGTTATTATCGAGATGAATCCGCGGGTGAGCCGGAGCTCGGCCCTGGCTTCCAAGGCGACCGGTTTCCCGATCGCCAAGATCGCCGCCAAGCTGGCGGTGGGCTACACCCTGGACGAGATCAGCAACGACATCACCCGCCAGACGCCGGCCTGCTTTGAGCCGGCCATCGATTACTGCGTGGTCAAGATCCCCCGCTTTACCTTCGAAAAGTTCCCGGGCGCCGAACCCTTGCTAACCACCGCGATGAAATCGGTGGGCGAGGTCATGGCCATCGGCCGCACCTTCAAGGAGGCCCTCGGGAAAGGATTGCGTTCGATGGAGATCGGTGCGGCCGGGCTGGGCGGCTTCGGACCCGGCCTGCCGGAGAAGCCGGGGCTGCTGGAGCGGTTGCGGCAGCCGTCTCCGGACCGTCTCTTCTACCTTTACCGAGGGCTGGCCGCCGGCATTATTTCTATGGAGGAAGCCTACCAGGCCAGCGGCGTCGATCCCTGGTTCCTGGCCAACCTGCTCGAGGTAGCCGAGGCGGAGGCCAAGCTTCAGTCGGTGGCCGCCCTCGATCCCGAGGGAATGCGGGCCGCCAAGCGGCTCGGATTTTCGGACCGCCGGCTGGCGGCCCTGACCGGCCGGACCGAGGAGCAGGTGCGCGAGCTGCGTCACCGTCAGGGATTGCGCCCGGCTTACAAGCTGGTTGATACCTGCGCGGCCGAATTCGCCGCGGCCACGCCTTACTTTTACTCCACCTACGAGCCCGGCGACGAGGTGGCCGGCCGGCCGGCCAGTGGACGCGGGAAGGTCATCATCCTGGGTGCCGGCCCCAACCGGATTGGTCAGGGCATCGAGTTCGACTATTGCTGCGTGCACGCCTCCTTCGCCCTGCGCGAGGCCGGCTATGAGAGCGTCATGGTTAACTGCAACCCGGAGACCGTTTCCACCGATTACGATACCTCCGACCGCCTCTACTTCGAGCCGCTCACTCTGGAAGACGTGCTGGAGGTCGTCGCCGAGGAACGGCCGCTGGGGGTAATCGTCCAGTTCGGCGGCCAGACCCCGCTGAAGCTGGCGCTCGACCTGGAGCGGAACCGGGTACCCATACTGGGAACCCGTCCGTCCGACATCGACCGGGCCGAAGACCGGGAGCTCTTTAAGGCGATGCTGGAGAAGCTGGGCCTCAACCAGCCGCCCAGCGGCCTGGCCCGCTCGCTGGAGCAGGCCCGGGCCGTCGCCCGGGAAATCGGCTACCCGATCCTGGTCCGCCCCTCCTACGTCCTCGGCGGCCGGGCGATGGAGGTCGTTTACGACGACGAGCAGCTGGCCAGGTACCTCACCCACGCGGTGGCCGCCTCCGAGGCGAGGCCGGTCCTGGTCGACCGGTTCCTCGAGGACGCCACCGAGGTGGATGTCGACGCGGTCTCCGACGGTGAGACAACGGTCCTCGGCGGGATCATGGAGCATATCGAGGAGGCCGGCATCCATTCCGGCGACAGCGCCATGGTGCTGCCGCCCCATTCGCTTTCCAAGGATATCATCGACCAGATTCGGGAGGCCACCCACCTGATGGCCAGGGAATTGCGGGTGGTCGGGCTGATGAACGTCCAGTTCGCGGTACACGAGGACCGTCTTTACGTTCTGGAGGTCAACCCGCGGGCGAGCCGGACCATTCCGTTCGTGAGCAAGGCCATCGGGGTGCCGCTGGCCAAAGTGGCCACCCGGGCGCTGATGGGCGAGAAGCTGGCCGACCTCGGCCTGACCGAGGAGCGCTGGCCGCGTTACACCTCGGTCAAGGAGTCGGTCTTCCCGTTCAACCGTTTTCCGGGCGTCGACGCCCTGCTGGGGCCGGAGATGCGCTCCACCGGAGAGGTGATGGGCATCGACCGCGATTTCGCCCTGGCCTTTGCCAAGAGCCAGCTGGCCGCCGGTACCAATTTGCCCACCGCCGGGGCGGTCTTCCTGAGCGTCAAGGACCGGGACAAGCCGGAGGCGACCATCCTGGGCCGCAAGCTTCACGAACTTGGTTTCCGGCTCCTGGCCAGCCACGGCACCGCTGCCGCCCTCGCCGGAGTCGGCCTGCCGGTCCGCGAAGTCTTCAAGGTGGCCGAGGGGCGTCCTGACATCCTCGATTTCATCCGGAACCGTGAGGTGGCCATGATCATCAACACGCCTTCCGGCCTGAGGCCGAAGCGGGACACGGTCACCATCCGGACCCTGGCGGTTTTGAACAACATCCCCCTGATTACCACCATCGCGGGAGCGCGGGCGGCGGCGCGCGCCATCCAGCAACTCAAAACCCGCCCCTTCACGGTGCACAGCCTCCAGGAGTACCACCAAGTCTGGCCGGATCCCGCCGCCGGCGGCCGGCCGCGGCAAAATAAAGGAGTAAAGTAATGGCAAAGAATATCCGGATCGGCGTCTGTTCATACAGCCGGAAGGGTCAGAATTCGGGCCTGACGGTTCCCGAGCACCTGGCGGCGGCCCTGGATCAGGTGCGCCAGGCGGCGGCCGAGGGGGCCGAGCTGGCCGTCCTGCCCGAAGGTTTCGCCTACCAGGACGGCAATCCCTGGGTGGGAAACTTTCAGCCGCTGGACGGCCCGGTGGTGAGCACGTTGGCCGCGGAGGCGAAGCGGCTGGGCATCTTCATCGCCGCCGGGCAGCCGACCCGGGTGGACGGGAAAAAGTACAACTCGATCGTCCTGCTGGACCGCCGGGGCGAACTGGCCGGCCTCTACCACAAGGCCTACCCGACCATCGGCGAGATGGAGGATCGGGTTGGCATCCGGCCGGGTCCGGGGCCGGTGGTGGTTGAGACCGAGATCGGCCGGATCGGCTTTGCCATCTGCTACGACCTGAACTTTGCCGAGCTGCGGCTGGGGTACCGGGACCTGAAGCCGGACCTGATTCTTTTCTGTTCGGCCTTCCGGGGCGGCCTGCAGTCGATCTGGTGGGCCTACGAGACGCGCAGTTACCTGGTCGCCTCGGTGCTGGATCCGGCCGGGCTGGTGGTGAACCCGGTGGGGCGGGTGCTGGCCCGGACGGACGTCTGGAGCCAGACGGCGACGGTGACGGTGAACCTGGACCGGGCGGTGGTCCACCTGGATTACTCGAACCGGAATCTGGCCGAGATGCGGCGCCGGTACGGTAAGGATTTTGACTTCGAGTGGGCGGAGGCCGAGGGCGTGATGCTGGTGACCGGCCGGGGGAAGCAGACGGTGGCCGAACTGATGGAAGCGGCCGGCTGGGAGCCGGTGGATGATTACTTCGACCGGGCCCGGCGGGTGCGGCAGGAGGCCCTGGCCGGCCGGCCGGTCAAGACCGGCCCTTCGCCCTGGTAACCGGGCGGCGCGGCAGGAGCTTGAACGGGGCCGGAAACCCGGCTTCCGTGAAGAATAAACTTAACATTCAGAAACTGGAGGTTGCCATGGCCGGTCCCGGCGCGGAATTCATAGGCTCGGAGGAGGCTCGGGAGGTAATGGATGTTCTTGAGAGCGGCTACCTGTTCCGGTACGGAGATCCCAGGAACCCGAAGTTCAAGGCCAAGGTCTGGAAGTTCGAGCAGGAGCTGGCCGCCTACAGCGGCGCCCGTCACGCCCTGGCGGTCAACAGCGGCACCTCGGCCCTGCTGACCGGGCTGGCCGCGCTGGGCGTGGGGCCGGGCGATGAAGTGATCGTGCCCGGGTACACCTTCATTGCTTCCATTTCGTCCATCATTTACGCCCGGGCCATCCCGGTGCTCTGCGAGGTGGACGAGTCGCTCACCATGGACCCGGCTGATGTCGAGGCCAGGATCACTCCGCGCACTCGGGCCATACTGCCGGTTCACATGCTGGGCAATCCCTGCCGGATGGACCGGCTGATGGAGCTGGCCAGGAAGCATAAGCTGCTGGTCCTTGAGGATGCCGCCCAGGCGGCCGGGGCCAGTTTCCAGGGCAGGAAGGTCGGAGCCATCGGGGACATGGGCATCTTCTCCTTCAACGTCTTCAAGACGATCACCGCCGGCGACGGCGGTGCGGTGATCACCAGCGACGACAATTACTACGCCCGGGCCTTCGGTTTCCACGACCAGGGGCACCTGCCCAACCGGCAGGGAGTCGAAGTCGGCCAGAGACCCTTTATCGGGCTGGACTTCCGGATGACCGAGCTGAGCGGGGCGGTCCTGCTGGCCCAGCTGCGGAAGATCGACCGGATCATCGGTTCGCTGCGCATCAAGAAGGCCCGCTTCAAGGCGGCCATCTCCGGCTGCGGCGATTTCAGCTTCCGCCGGATCAACGATCCGGAGGGCGAGTGCGCCACCCTGCTGACGGTCATCTTCCCGACCCGGGAGAAGGCCCGGGCCGTGGCCGAACGGCTCAAGACCACCACCGTCGATCACTCGGGCTGGCACGTTTACAACAACATGGAACAGATACTCAACCAGCTGACCGTGACCCAGGAGCGGTGCCCGTTTACCTGCGCCTACTACAAGGGGCAGGCCGAATACCGCAAGGGGATGCTGCCCCGGACCGACGACATTCTGAGTCGGTCGATGAACATCAGCATCGGGGTCTCGGATGCCGGCCTGGGGGCCGGGTTCGGGATCACCGCCGTTTCCGGGGAGGACGAGATTGATCGCAAAGCGGCTGAATTCGTGCGGGTGGTCCGGGAGGTCGGGTGAGCGAAGCCGGCCGGCGGCGGGGGCGCCAGTGAAGACCGGGTGGCGGGGATACCCCAACTGCCTGAAGCTGACCAACCGGTCCAGCGAGGTTATCCTGGCCCCGGAGGCCGGGGGCCGGGTCCTGGTCTTCAGCCGGGAGGGCCGGAATATTCTCTACCAGGACCGGAGCGTGGACGGCCTCACCTGGCAGGAGGGCGGCAAGAGCTTTCACGCCGACGGGGGCCGGTTCGACGTCGGACCGGCCTGGCTTATTCCGCCCCACCTCAACCTCTGGCTCGGTCCCTGGAGCGGAACCGTGACCGGTCCGCGTTCGGCCCGGCTGGTCAGCCTTTACGACCCGGCCACCGGTCTCCAGCTTATCCGGGACTTCGAGCTGGATGCCTCCGAAAGCCGGCTGATCATCCGGCAGACGATGCTTAACCGTTCCGACCGGACCATCCGCTGGTGCTACTGGGGGCGCACTCTGGCCGATGGGGCCGGTTGCTGCGTGGTGCCGCTCAACCCGGAGAGCCGTTTCCCGCGCGGTTTCTGCATGTACGGCCCCGGTCCTTACCGGCTCGACTACCGCCCGGAGGGGCTCCGGAACATCGAGGTTCGGGACGGCTTCCTGATCTTTACCGGCGGGCCGGAGATTCCCCAGTACGGTTTTGACACCCGGGCCGGCTGGCTGGCCTTTCTAAACCACGGCCTGCTCTTCGTCACCCGCTTCCCGGTTTACCCGGAGCGGGTCTACAACGAGGCCGGCGGTTTCAGCGCCGAAGTTTATTACTTCCAGGACCGGTTCTGCGAACTGGAGCCGGTCGGTCCCCAGGAGGTACTGGCACCGGGGGCGAGCGCCCGGTTTACCGAGGAATGGTGGCTCTTTGCCTGCCCGCCGCCCGGACCGGCTTTCGACCCGGTTGAACTGGCCGGGTTTGTTGAACGGAACACGGAGAAGGTCTGCTGACAAGACACACGTTGAAAAAGGACAACCGGAAGGAGAGGGTATGAGCCAGGAAAAGAAGGGCATGGGGGTGGCGATCATCGGCTGCGGCGGTTTCGTCCGCGGCAACCACCTTCCCAACGCGCACCTGGACCAGCCGTTGCTGGAGCGGCTGGCCGGCCAGTACCATCCCGATTACGTGACCACCGACCA
This sequence comes from candidate division TA06 bacterium, assembly GCA_022704925.1. GTDB lineage: Bacteria > Ratteibacteria > UBA8468 > MWAK01 > MWAK01 > MWAK01. The sequence continues at coordinate 7,846 of JAKJFK010000007.1, forward strand.
CCGAAAGCTGGCCGCCGATCCGGAGATCGACCTGGTCATCATCGGGACGACACCCGAGGTGCGGGTGGAGCTGATCAAGGCGGCCGCCGAAGGCGGCAAGAATATCTACGTCGAGAAGCCGATGAGCCTGGGCTACGAGGATTCGGCCGAGATTGTGCAGATTATCCGGCGGACCGGCGTGAAGCTCCAGGTCGGCTTCAACCGGCCCTACTCGCCCATCATGCAGGAGGCCAAGCGGGTCTTCAAGAAGATGCGCCGGCAGCCGACCCTGATCGTTTACCGGATCGTCGGGGAGGACCTGCTGCGGCCGATGCACCACCGCACCCTGCTGTCCAGCAACGCCGGCTCCAACATCATCCACGAGATCACCCACATCTTCAACCTGCTTAACTGGCTGACCGACCAGGATCCGCTTACCGTCTACACCGCCGGCGATCCAAGTGACGACAACATCATCACCCTGACCTATCCGGACCGGACTTACGCCACCATCGTGGCCGGGAACTGCGGGACGGCCGCCTACCCGAAGGAGCGGATGGAGGTTTTCTCCGACTTCAAGGCCCTGGTGATGAACGAATTCGTGGAGCTGGAATGCACCCGCATCCCGGGTGAATCCGACCAGCGTTTTCCCCTGGCTTCCAACCCGGGCCGAAAGGTTGAGGGGATAACGGTTCCGGAACTCCGGCAGGACCTGATCGCCTGGCACGAGAATATCAGCGAGGCGGAACTGCGGGACGGCCACTACTACAATTCGGTTCCCCGGGTCAACAAGGGGCACTACGAGGCGCTCCAGGACCTCTACGAGGCGATCCGGGATGATCGGCCGGTCCAGGTTGACGCTCACGCCGGCGCGGTGGCCACCATCCTGGGCCTCGAGGCGCTCGAATCGCTCAAGAAGAATCAGCCGGTAAAGATTGACTATTCCTTCCTGAAATGAAAACGGGCCGGAGGGGCGCGGTTGACATTGCCCGGGTGAGCCGGCGCGGCTATCCCGGCTGTCTGCGCCTGGCCGCCGGCCCGGTCGAGGTCGTGTTGGCGCCGGCCGCCGGCGGCCGGGTCCTCTCCTATGCCCGGAACGGGACAAACATACTCTACCAGAATCCCGATCTTGACGGCCGGCTCTGGGCACCCGGGGATCCGGTCTTCGATCCGGACGGCGGCCGTTTCGACCTGGGACCGGAATGGGTCATTCCGGCCCACCCCCGGTTATGGCTCGGGGCCTGGGAGGCGGAGGTGTCCGGTCCGGGTGCGGTCCGGCTTACCAGCCCGGTCGAGCCGGATCTCGGGGTCCAGCTGGTGCGCGATTTCTACCTGGCGGGCGACGGTAGCCGCCTCCAGTTCCGTCAGACCGTGATCAATCGTTCGGAGCTTACCCGGCGCTGGTGCTACTGGGGCCGCACCCTGGCCGCCGGCGGCGGGGTCTTCCTGATCCCGGTCAACCCGGAAAGCCGGTTTCCGAAGGGCTTCTACCTCTATGAACGCGGCCACACTCTGAATGTCCGGCCGGAGAAGCTGCGGAATGTCGAGGTGCGCGACGGGTACCTGGTTATCAGCGGTCCGCCGGAACTGCCCAAGTACGGCCTGGATTCCCGGGCCGGCTGGCTGGCCTACTGGCGGCAGGGGTTGCTTTTCACAAAGCGTTTCCCGGTTTACCCGAACCGGGTCTACAACGAGGCCGGCGGCTTCACGGTCGAGGTCTACTATTTCCAGGATCGCTTCTGCGAACTGGAGCCGGTCGGCCCCGAGGAGATCCTGCCGCCGGGTGGCCGGGCCTCCTTCCGGGAGGAGTGGCGGCTGCTGGACTGGCCGGAGAACCCGCTGGAAAAAGGGCCGGCTGAAATAGGCGCCTTCCTGGAAGGGTACGGCCGATAAGAAGGGGGGCTTTTGCGCGCGCAACCCCGGGTGACCGGGATCGGTAATTGCGCCCTGGACCTGCTGGCCGGCCTGGACCGCTACCCGGGTCCGGACGAGCGGGTTACCGCCCGCCGGATACTGGAGCAGGGCGGCGGCGAGGCGGCGACCGCCATGGTTACCCTGGCCCGGCTCGGCATTTCAACCGCCTTCATCGGCAAGATCGGGGACGACTGGGCCGGCGCGGCCATCCGGCAGGGGCTGGAGGCCGAAGGAGTCGATGCCAGCGGCCTGGTCGTCGAACCGGGGCGCCGTTCCCTCTTTTCATTTATCGCGGTTGAAAACGCCACCGGGCGCCGGACCATATTCTCGGGCCGGACCACCACCCGGCTGAAGCCATCGGAACTGGCTCGGGATTTCCCCGGATCAAGCGAGGTAGTCCACCTGGACCAGCGGGAGACCCGGGCCGGTCCCCGGGCGGCCGCCCGGGCCCGCCGGGCCGGCGCCCGGGTTACCCTTGACGTGGACCGGTTCGAACCGGCTACCCTTAAGCTGGTCCGCGCCACCCAGGTGGTCCTGGCCTCCGGCGATTTCGGCCGGCAGGCCGGCCCCGACCCGCTGGCGGCCGCCGCCCGGGTCCGGGAGCTGGGGCCGGAGACGGTGGTCTTCACCTACGGAGATCGGGGCGCCCTGGTCAGCGGCCGGGAGGGAGCCTTCTTCCAGCCGGCCTTCCGGGTTCGGCCGGTAGATACCACCGGCGCCGGAGACGTCTTCCGGGGAGCCTTCATCTACGGTCTGCTCCAGGAATGGCCCCTGGAGCGGACGGCCCGGTTCGCCAGCGCCGCCGCGGCGCTCAAGTGCACCCGGCCGGGCGGCCGCACCGGCATCCCCGGCCTTGAACGGGTGATCCTTTTCCTGGAAGAACGTCGGAACCAGGCCCGACCCCGGCCGCTCCGGCCGGGCGATCCCGGTTGAAGCGGGTTCGGGGTCCAAACCTGACGAGCGCCTATGCTGCTCTCCATTATCAACATCATCGGGCTGGTCGCCTTCGCCTTCTCCGGGTCGGTCAAGGGCTTCAGCCGCCGGATGGACCTGTTCGGAGTCTTCCTGCTCGGGGTGACCACCGCCCTGGGCGGCGGCGTGGTGCGGGACCTGCTGGTCAACCGGATGCCGGTGATGCTGACCGACCCGGCTTACCTGGTCTTCTCCCTGCTGGGCGCGCTGCTGGCCCTGGCCTTCCGCCGGCGCGGCACCGTTATCGTCAACCGCTGGATATTCCTGGTTTCCGACGCGCTGGGCCTGGCCTTCTTCACCGCCGCCGGCTGCCTGGTGGCCCGCGAGTACGGCCTGGGCCTGGTCGGGATACTCATGCTGGGCACGCTGACCGCGGTGGGCGGCGGCATGATCCGGGACGTGCTGGCCGGCGAGGTGCCGATGGTCCTGCGCCGGGAGGTTTACGCCAGCTGCTCCCTGCTGGGCGGCCTGGGCTTCTGGCTGGCCGGCCTGGCCGGCTCCGGTCCCTTCTTAGCCTCGCTGGCCTGCATGCTGCCGGCGCTGGCGCTGCGCCTGCTGGCCATCCGCGGCCACTGGCAGATTCCCCGTCCGTGAAAGATCCGGCCGGGCAAGGAGGCAGGTTATGGTGAGCCAGAACCGGGAGGCACCCCGTTCGTACCGCAATCCGGTCCGCCCCGGCGACTTCCCCGACCCTTCGGTGGTGCGGGTGGGCGAGGACTATTACCTGGCCAACTCCACCTTCCAGTACTTCCCGGGCATCATTCTTTCCCACTCCCGCGACCTGGTCAACTGGCGAACCATCGGCCATGTCCTGACCCGGAACTCCCAGCTCGACCTGGGACCATCGGCCGATTCGGCCGGGATCTGGGCGCCCGACATCTCCTGGCACGACGGCCGCTTCTGGGTGGCCTACACCCTCCAGACCCCGACGGCCGGCCTCAACTGCCTGGTCTGGGCCGAACGGCCGGAGGGGCCATACTCGGAGCCGGTCATCCTGAACCGGAAGTCGATTGATCCAAGCATCTTCAATGACGATGACGGCCGGCGCTACCTGGCCACCGCCTATGGAACGCTCCAGGAGCTGGCCGCCGACGGGACGCGCCTGCTGGGGGAACCGCGCCAGGTCTGGCCGGGCACCGGCAACCGCTGCCCGGAGGGGCCGCACCTGGTCAAGGTGCGCGGTTACTACTATTTCATGATGGCCGAGGGCGGCACCGGTTACGACCACACCGAGGTGCTGGCCCGCAGCCGCGCCATCTGGGGCCCTTACGAGCCCTGTCCCTACAACCCGGTCCTGAAACCGGCCGGTCCCGGACACCCGATTCAGAAGACCGGCCACGCCAAGCTGGTCCTTACCCAGCGGGGCGAGTGGTGGTGCGTTTACCTGGGCGGGCGGCCGTACGGGGGTAAATTTTGCAGCCTGGGTCGGGAGACCTTCCTGGGCCGGGTCAACTGGACCGATGACGATTGGTTCGTAATCGAACCGCCGGCCCTGGAAGCGGAGCGGCCTGACCTGCCCTGGTCGCCGGCGCCGGACTTCTCCGGAAACGAGTTCGGCGACGCCGGGGCGATGCTCCAGTGGGAAACGGTCCGAAACCCCGGCCCGGGCCAATGCCTTTTCAAGCCGAAGAAGGGCTTGGTGGCGCTGGCCAACCAGGTTTTGGCCCGCCGGCCGGAAGGTTTTAATTTCGAGGCCCTGGCCGTTATCAGCCGACCCTTGAGATCGCCCCGGACCCGGGCCGGCCTGGTGGTCTATGGCGATACCGTCCACAACCTGCAGCTGGGCCCGGCCGGCGGCCGGCTGGAGCTGGTTCGCCACCGGGACCGGGACCGCGAAATCCTGGCCGCGCTGCCCTGGAGCGGGACCGCCTGGCTGAGAGTCCGCACCTCCGGGCAGGAGTACTCCTTTCAGGCCTCGGTTGACGGAGAACGCTGGCAGCCGGTCGGGCCGCCCCTGGACGGCCGATTTCTCGCACCGGAATCGATAATGACGGGCTCCCTGAAACGCAAGTGTTTTACCGGCCTTCGGATCGGGATATTCAACGAGAGCGATCCGGCCGAAACGACCGAGTTCAGCCGGTTCGAGTACCGGGCCGCTGCCGGCGGCTGAATCCGCCGACGGATTTGACCGGTTGACCAAAAAGGAGAAGCAGAATGTGGAAAAACAAGCTGAAGATTACGGCGGCGGCGCTCCTCATGGCCGCTGAACTGGCCGCCGGCGGCCTGGCCGGCGCCGATGAACCCGGGCTGCTCTTCGGGCCGACCGTTACCCTCCGCCAGAATGCCGACGGCGTCCGGACGCTGGAAGATCTCAAGGCGGTTGACGGAAACTTTCTGCTGGCCTTCCAGCAGGACCTGGGCGAGAACTTCATGAAGCTTTGCGAGGCGGCCGGGGTGACGGTCTATCTGAATTCGGTCGGCCGCCCGGCGCTGCGGCCGGGAGCCGATCCCGGTGATTACTACCAGCACTCGATCTTCGGCGCTTTTGGACGCGACTGGAGGGAGTTCCTGCTGCGCAACGCCGGCCGCCAGGACCTTCACGGCCTCTGCTGCGTGCCGGACGAATTCACCTGGCACAACGCCCAGCTGCAGTACACCCTTTCCATCCGGCCGCCGCGCGACTGGCCCTTTTACCCAAGCGACGAAACCATCGGCCGGCGCTTCAAGCAGGAGACCGGCTTGGAGCTGCCCCGGTTCGGCCATTCGCGGGTTCTGGACGGCCGGGATCCCGCCCAGCGCAGCTACGCGGCGATCCGCTATCGCTGGACGGCCGAGGTCCTCAAGGAGTGGTCCGACCAGATCCGGTCCGTCAACCCGCGGTTAAAGGTCGGCGCGGTCCTGACCACCCTGCCCGCCTACGGCCTGGAACGCTACCCGTCCGGGATCGCCTGGGACCGGCTGGGTGAGAGCGGGGCGCTTGACCTGGCGGTGGTGACCGCCTTCGGGACCGGCCACGACTACCGGGGCCTGGATACCCACTACCTGATCTCCGAGACGGCCGCGACCCTGGCGGCCGCCTTCGGCCCCGCGGTCAAGACCGGGGTGGCCATCTGCCTCTACTCCCAGAATGTCGAGTCCGACACCCAGACGCTCATACGGTCGATCGGCGGTCTCTATCTGCCCACGCCCCTGCGCCCGGTTGATATCTACGGCACCCACATTGCTTCCGCCTTTCACGGCGCCCGGGTCTTCAGCGCCTACGACGGTCGTTATGTCTTTCCCTCCTGGGCGAGTACCTTCTCGGCCGAGAAGCAGGCAGCCCTCAAGTCCGGTTACGATTACCTGCGCCGGATCGATTCCTACCTGGTCAGCGGCAAGGCCCCCTCGGAGATCGTGGTGTTGCTCTCCCGGGCCGGCGAGGATTACTACCAGCTCGACAACGCCCGTTCCGGGCGGGGCGCGGTGGACGACGGCTCGGCCGGCATCTGGGAGGTGGGCGGCTGGGCCCAGCCGGCCAACTTCTATGCCTGGCAGGGTAATTACAACCAGGAGTCCAGCCGCGGTTTTCGGGCCCAGGCGGGGACGCTGCGCTACCTGATGAAGCGGGGCCATCTCTTCCGCGTCCGCTACCTGGATCAGTCCGGCCGCCTGGATCTGGCCGGCGCGCGCACCGTCATACTTCCCTTCCCTTACAGCCTGCCGGCGGCCGCGCTCGAAAAGATCGAGGCGGCGGTCAACGCCGGCGCCAACCTGGTTATCATGAACCAGCTGGGCGAGCTTGACGAGCAGGGTCGTCCGGCGCCGGGCGGAGCCGCCCTGGCCCGGCTGATCCCGGTCCAGAAGGGAGATGAGGTTGAATTCGGCGGTCTGGCCTTCCTGGCGGCGCCGCCGTCGGAGGCCAGGTACAGCGAGAAGGGCGGCTTCTTTGCTCCGGCCCTCAAGCCGGGACCGGGTACGGAGGCCGCGGCTACCGACCAGGCCGGCAATGTCCTGGTGGCCCGGCGCCGCCTGGGCCAGGGTTGGGTCTACTTCACCGCCGGCCTGACGCCCGACCAGGCCCGGGACGAGGCCAGCTACCGGGTGATGGACCGGCTGGTCGGACTGGCCTTCCAGTCCGGTTCGGCCGACCCGTTGCCGGTCGCGGCGCTAAACGACATCGAGGCCGGTTTTCGGCGGCTCGGCGACGGGGCCTACCTGGGCGTCATCAACTGGAGCCGGCGTCCCCAGAAGGCGGTTTACCGGCTGCCGGAGGATCTCGCCCGGGCCCGCCGCTGGCAGCCCCTCAACCTGGATACCTCCAGCACCACCGGCGTGACCGTGGATGAAAAAGGGCAGGTTACCTTCGAGCTGGAGCCGTACTCGGTCAAGGGAGTCATCTTCCACAACTCTCCGGATTGAGCGGGTTGGCGCCGGCGAGGGAAGCGATTCCCGGCTTCGTCCGGCGGCGCCCGGCCGTTTGAAATTTAAGAGGTTAGGGAATAAAATAAAACCGGCTTCGGCGTCAGCGCCGGGCCCGCGAACCCAACCTGACGAAAGGACCGCCGCGCATGAAAAAAGTCAATCCCTTCCAGGCCCCGGGCCGCTGGTACAAGGCCAATCTCCATACCCACACCGCCCTCTCCGACGGCACCCAGCCGCTGGAGGAACGGGTCCGGCAGTACCGGGAGGCCGGCTACCAGATTTTGGCAATCACCGACCACCGGCTGGTCTCGACGGCCGCCGCCCTCTCCGGGCCGGATTTCCTGGTCATTGACGGCATCGAGACGCATCCCGGCTGCATCCCGGGCGGAGACAAGTACCACCTGGTTGTCCTGAACGCCCCGACCGGTCTCGAGTTTCCCGACGAGAGCAGCGCGGCCGAGCGCATCCGGATGGCCCGGGCGGCCGGCGCCGAGGTGATTATCGGCCACCCCTACTGGTGCGGCCATCAGCTTCCGCACCTGATGCCGCTGCAGGGCGCGGCGGCCGTCGAGGTATTCAACACCACCTGTACCAAGCGGGGCAAGGGGTACAGCTCGGTCCAGTGGGACGACCTGCTCGATTCCGGCTGGTGGCTGCCGGCCGTGGCCGTCGACGACACCCACGGCGGCTGGGACCTCTTCAAGGGCTGGACGATGTTCAAGCTGGAATCACTGACCCCGGCCGCCTTCCTGGAGTCCCTGCGCACCGGGGCCTTTTACGCCTCCTGCGGCCCGGTTATCGAGGATTTTTCACTAGCCGGAGACGGGACGAAGGTCCGTCTCCGCTGCTCGCCGGTCACCGAAATACACTTGGTGGCCCAGCGCAGCTGCGGCCGGAGTTTTTATGCCCAGGCCGGGGAGACGATCACCGAGGCCGAACTGGAACTGGGCACCAGCATTCGCTATCTCCGGGGCGAGGTGGTTGACCGGGAGGGGCGCCACGCCTGGACCAATCCCTTCTGGTTGGCCTGAGCCGGCGGTTGGGCGAACCTTTTTCAAACTGAGAACGGAGCGAAAAGAATGGCGAAAGTACTGATAATCGGGGCCGGCGGCGTGGGCGGCGTGGTCACCCACAAGTGCGCCCAGGTGCCCGAGGTGTTCAGCGAAATCATACTGGCCAGCCGGACCCTCGAGAAGTGCGAGAAGATCAAGGCGCAGCTGCCGCGGCCGATCGAAACGGCCCGGGTGGACGCCGACCGGCCGGCCGAGGTGGCGGCCCTGATGAAGCGGTTCCGGCCCGACCTGCTCATCAACGTGGCGCTTCCCTACCAGGACCTTTCCCTGATGGATGCCTGCCTGGAGGCCGGGGTGGATTACCTGGACACCGCCAACTACGAACCGCCGGACGAGGCGAAGTTCTCCTACACCTGGCAGTGGGCCTACCGGGACCGCTTTCGGGCCAAGGGCTTGATGGCCCTGCTGGGCAGCGGATTCGACCCGGGCGTCACCAACGTCTTCTGCGCCTACGCCCAGAAGCATTACTTCGACGAGATCCACGCCGTGGATATCATGGACTGCAACGCCGGCTCGCACGGCCACCCCTTCGCCACCAACTTCAACCCAGAGATCAACATCCGTGAAATCACCCAGCCCGGCCGTTACTGGGAAGGCGGCCGCTGGATCGAGACCGGCCCCCTGGAGGTTCACCGGAGCTTCGATTTCCCCCAGGTCGGCCCCCGCGAGATGTACCTGCTCTACCACGAGGAGATGGAGTCCCTGGTCAACAACATCAAGGGCCTGAAACGAATCCGCTTCTGGATGACCTTCGGCGAGAGCTACCTGACCCACCTGCGGGTGCTGGAGAATGTCGGCCTGACCCGGATCGACCCGGTGCTCTACGAAGGGCACCCGGTGGTCCCCCTCAAGTTCCTGAAATCCCTGCTGCCGGACCCGGCCAGCCTGGCCGAGAATTATACCGGCAAGACCAACATCGGCTGCCTCTTCGAGGGGGTCAAGGATGGAAAGGCACGCCGGATTTACATCTACAATGTCTGCGATCACGCCGCCTGTTACCGGGAGGTCAAGGCCCAGGCCATTTCCTACACCACCGGCGTGCCGGCCATGATCGGCGGGCTGCTCATGGTCACCGGCGCCTGGCGCGGCCAGGGCGTCTTCAACCTGGAGGAGCTGGACCCCGATCCCTTCATGGAACGGCTCAACCGCCACGGCCTGCCCTGGGTCATCGAGGAGCGTTAGGGAGCCATGACCCTCGTCCCGGCCGGCGGCCGGGGCCGAAAGAGATGATCGCCAAGCTGAACCTGTCCGCCCCCGGGCTTCCCTCGCCCTGTTACCTGCTGGACGAGGCGGCCCTGGAGCGCAACCTCCGCGTCCTGGCCGCCGTCCGGTCCCGCTCCGGCGCCAGTATCCTGCTGGCCCTCAAGGGATTCGCGATGTTCAGCCTCTTCCCGCTTATCCGGCGCTACCTGGACGGAGTCTGCGCCAGCTCGCTGGACGAGGCCCGGCTCGGCCGCGAGGAGTTCGGGAAGGAGGTCCACCTTTACGCGCCGGCCTACCGGCCGGATGAATTCTCCGCCCTGCTCCGTTACGCCGACCACCTCGTCTTCAACTCCCTGGAACAATGGGAACGCTTCCGGCCCCGCGTTCAGGCCGGCCGCCGGCGGATCAGCTGCGGCCTGCGGATCAACCCGGAGCACTCGGAGGTCAAGACCCCGCTTTACGATCCCTGCGCCCGCTTTTCGCGTCTCGGGACGACCGCGGCCGCCCTGGCCGGCCGCCGCCTCGACGGGCTGGAAGGTCTCCATTTCCACACCCTCTGCGAGCTCGATTCCGATGCCCTCGAGCGGACCCTGGCCGCGGTCGAGGCGAATTTCGGCCCTTACCTGGACGGCCTGGCCTGGGTCAACTTCGGCGGCGGCCACCATATCACCCGCCCTGGTTACGACCGGGACCGGCTGGTCCGCCTGGTGCGTAATTTCGCCGCCCGCCATCGCTGCCGGGTCTACCTGGAGCCGGGCGAGGCGATCGCCCTGAATGCCGGGGTGCTGGTGGCCTCGGTGCTGGAGATCGCCCGGAACGAGATGGAGATCGCCATCCTGGACACCTCGGCCGCCGCCCACCTGCCCGACGTCCTTGAGATGCCCTACCGGCCCAGGATCGCCGGGGCCGGGGAGCCGGGCCAGTACCCGCATACTTACCGGCTGGCCGGCCTCAGCTGCCTGGCCGGGGACGTCATCGGCGACTACTCCTTTCCTAAACCGCTGCGGCCCGGAGACCGGATCGCCCTGCTGGACATGGGCCATTACACCATGGTCAAGAATAACACCTTCAACGGGGTACGGCTGCCGGCGATCGCCATCCGGCGCCGTTCCGGCCGGATCCGGGTGGTGCGCCGCTTCGGCTACTCCGACTACCGCGGCCGCCTCTCCTGAACCGGGCCTTCCAGCCAAACGGAGCTGTTTAAGGGAAGTACAATTCAAAGAAGGTTATTTTGCGTTTTGCTGAATTAACAATATGAATCCTGAATTCCTGCCGGCCACTCCTGAAGAGGCGCGGCGGTCTTCGGTTCGCGCCGCGGTGCTGCGCGCTGGACAAAACTACGCCGCTCGGCAACGAGCCTCGCCGTGTTCCCGGACCTGGCCAGGCGGCCCGGGCCCCGGCTACTCATCGCCTCGCCCGGCTTGTTTTGAAGCCATCGCTACGCAAGCGGCGCTCACCGAAAGCCGTCACTTAAAGGGAACAGACGAAAAGCAACTTCGCGACGCCGCTCACCGAAGGGCGCCGCTTAAGGGAAGCGCAAAGGAGAAGAGCCGTCTTTTTACTACATTAACAATATGAATCCTGAATTTTTGCCGGCAACTCCTGAAGATATGCGGGCGCGGGGGTGGAGCGAACCCGACATCCTGATCATCGCCGGCGAGGCCTACGTTGACCATCCCGCCTTTGGCGCCGCCCTGATCGGCCGCTGCCTGGAGGCGGCCGGGTACCGGGTGGCGGTGCTGCCCCTGCCCGACTGGCGCCGGCCCGAATCCTTCGCTGCCTTAGGCCGGCCCCGCCTGCTGGTCGGGATAACGGCCGGCTCCCTGGATTCGATGCTGGCCAACCGTTCGCCCGGCGGCGGCCGCCGGAAGGTTGACGCCTATGCCCCGGGCGGCCGGCCGGGCCTGCGGCCGGACCGGGCGGCCATCGTCTACGCCAACCGGGTGCGGGAGGTCCTGCCCGGGGTGCCGATCCTGCTGGGCGGCATCGAGGCCTCGCTCCGGCGGCTGGCCCACTACGACTTCTGGAGCGACCGGGTGCGCCGTTCCATCCTGCTGGACAGCCGGGCCGACTGGATCGCTTACGGCATGGCCGAGGCGGCCGTGCTGGAGATCGCCGGCCGCCTGGCCGCCGGCGCCCGTCCGGAGGCGGTCCGAGACGTCCGCGGCACCGTCTGGGCCACCTCCGACGCTTCGGAGCTGCCGCCCCGGAGCATCATCCTGCCCGGCGAGTCGGAGGTGATGGAGGACCCGGAGGCCTTCAACCAGGCCTTCCGTTTATGGTACCGGGAGCTGGACCCCCGTTCGGCCCGGCCGGTCGTCCAGCCCGCCGGCAACCGCTTCGTGGTCCAGTTGGCGCCGCCCCGGCCGCTGACGGAACGGGAGATGGACGAACTTTACCGGCTGCCCTTCACCCGGCGCAGCCACCCGATGTACGACCGCGACGGCGGCGTCCCGGCCCTCAGGACGGTGGAAACCTCGGTTACCAGCCACCGCGGCTGTGGCGGCGGCTGCTCCTTCTGCACCCTGGCCGCCCACCAGGGCCGCCTGGTTCAGAGCCGATCGCCGGAGTCGATTCGGGACGAGGTGGCCGGACTGGCCGGCCGGCCCGGTTTCTCCGGCACCATCAGCGACATCGGTGGTCCGACCGCCAACATGTACGGGGCCTTCTGCCGCCTGGGTTCCGGCGGGGAGTGCCGCCGGGACAGCTGCCTCTACCCGGCGATCTGCCCGAACTTCGCCTTTGACCACCGGCGCCACCTGGCGCTGCTGGATTCGGCCCGGCGGGTCAAGGGAGTCCGGCATGTTTTCGTGGGGACCGGGGTGCGCCACGACCTGGTCCTGGCCGACCCGGATTCGGGATACCTGGACGAATTGTGCCGCCATTACGTGGGAGGGCAGCTGAAGGTGGCCTCCGAACACGTCGTGCCCGGCGTTCTGACGTTGATGCACAAGCCGGGACCGGGGAGTTTCGAAAGGTTCAGGGGAGAGTTTGAGGCGGCCAGCCGCCGGGCCGGCCGGAGGTTGTACCTGGTGTCTTACTTTATTTCCGGCCACCCCGGCTGCACCGTCGAGGACATGGTCGGACTGGCCGGTTACCTGGCCCGTCTCGGCCACTTCGCCGAGCAGGTCCAGGAGTTCCTGCCCCTGCCGATGACCCTTTCGGCCGCCATGTACTGGACCGGGCAGGATCCTCTGACCGGCCGGCCGCTCCACGTCGCCCGCGGCGAGGAGCGTCGACTGCAGCGGGCCCTCCTTCAGCCGGCCGACCCGCGCTACCGGAAGCGCCTGGAGCCGCTGCTGCGGCAGCGGGGCAAAGCCGGGCTGCTGCGGCCGGCCCGCGCCGGTCAGGCGGCGAAGGCTCGGAAGCGGGGCAGGTAAGGCCGGTTGAATTCCAGCATCCGGTTGACCAGCTCCCGGATTTCGGCCAGGGAGAGGACCGCGGCCGTGAGCGGGTCGTGGCAGACGGCCTGGTAAACCAGGCGCGGGTTCCCGGTGAGGGCCCCTTCCACCGCCAGCTCTTCGACCTGGGCCTGGAGCCCGGTCAGGATGGCGCACTGGGGCGGCAGTTTTCCCACCGGCCGGGGCGTCAGCCCGCGGCGGTCGGCCCGCACCGGCACCTCGACGCAGGCCTCCTCCGGCAGGTTGTCAACCAACCCGCGGTTCGGCACGTTCCCGTTGAATTCGTAAGGTTCGCCACCCACCAGGGCGTTGATGATGTAGGCCGCGTACTCCTGACCGCGCTCCAGTTTGATGGGCTCCGGCTTCTCCAGCCAGCCGCGGACATCCTCCTTCCAGGTCTTCTCCCGCCGGCGATAATTGTTCAGGATGTAGGCGTAAACCCCGGGGTTCCAGTTGGTGCCGTGGGTGCAGTACTTCTCGATCAGGTCCGGCCGCTTCCGGAACCACCAGTTGTACTCGGAGTTGTGACCGCTGGACTCGGTGACGTAGTAATCGAGGGCCAGGAACATCTCGTTGCGGACCTGCTCCTGGTTGTAGATATCGGGCCGGGTGGTGACCGCCTCCCGGAGCATCGGATAGGCGTCCCGGCCCTTCCATTCGTACCGGGTGAACCAGGCGAGGTGGTTGATGCCGGCGCAGGTATAGCTTATCTCCTCGAAGGGCGCCTCGATCCACCGGGCCAGCATGGCGGCGGTGCCCTGGACGCTGTGGCAGAGGCCGGTGAGCCGGACCCGGCTTTCGCGCTGCATCGCCCGGCAGAGCATGGCCATCGGGTTGGTGTAGTTGAGCATGGTCGCGCCCGGGCAGAGGCGCTCCATGTCCCGGCAGATCTCCAGCATCACCGGGATGGTCCGCAGGGCCCGGAAGATGCCCGAGGGACCGCGGGTGTCGCCGATGTTGGTATTTACCCCGAACTCCATCGGGATCTCGATGTCCCGGCTCCAGACCTCGGTGCCGCCGGCCAGGATGGTGACCACCACCGCGTCGGCCCCCTCCAGGAGTCGACGGCGGTCGGTGTCGGCGGTGACCCGGGCCGGGTACCGGCCGAACTCAACGATGCGCTTGACGAAACGGGTGGCGAACTCGAGGCGTTCCGGGTCGGTGTCGACCAGGGCCAGCTCGGCGTCCCGGAGCTTCGGAAAAGTCAGAATGTCGCGGACCAGCCCCCGGGTGAAGCCGAGGCTCCCGGCGCCTATGAAGACGATCTTGGCCATGATGCCTCCGGATGGGAATGTTTGCGGTGATTCGGGTGTCCTGTTATTTTACCATCGGTCGCCCCCGGGAGGCCAGGCCAAAAAAAGGCCCCCGACGCGAAGTCGGGGGCCCGGAGCCCTTTAACAAATTGGTCTGTAGCCAAGCCGCACGGCCGATTAGTACCGGTTGGCTGAATCCCTTACGGGACTTACACCGCCGGCCTATCAACCAAGTAATCTGCTTGGAGCCTTTAGCTTTCCGACCTTGCGGCCGGAAAGGGGAGATCTAATCTTGGGGTCGGCTTCGCACTTAGATGCTTTCAGCGCTTATCCGGTCCGAACACGGCTACCCAGCGATTGCTTCTGGCGAAACAGCTGGAACACCGGAGGTTCGTCCATCCCGGTCCTCTCGTACTAGGGACAGCTCCCCTTCAAATCTCCTACGCCCGCAACAGATAGAGACCGAACTGTCTTGCGACGTTCTAAACCCAGCTCACGTACCGCTTTAATGGGCGAACAGACCAACCCTTGGGACCTGCTTCAGCCCCAGGATGCGATGAGCCGACATCGAGGTGCCAAACCACGCCGTCGATGTGAACTCTTGGGCGTGATAAGCCTGTTATCCCCGGAGTACCTTTTATCCGATGAGCGATGGCCCTTCCACATGGAGCCACCGGATCATTAAGCCCGGCTTTCGCCTCTGCTCGAGATGTCTCTCTCG
>JAKJFK010000126.1 GCA_022704925.1 candidate division TA06 bacterium
CCCGCCGCGCCGTGCTGGTCCTCAAGGAACGGCTCCGGCCGGAAGGGTTCAATCTCGGGCTGAACCTGGGGCGGGCCGCCGGGGCGGGCATCGCCTCGCACCTGCACATCCACATCGTTCCCCGCTGGAATGGAGACACCAATTTCATGCCCGTCGTGGGCGGGGTGAAGACGGTCCCCGATTCGCTGGATGCCCTCTACCGGGAACTCAGAAAGGATTTCCAGGCCGATGTTCATCGCTGATTTACACATCCATTCAAAGTATTCGCGTGCCACCAGCCGCGACATGGACCTGGAACACCTGGCCCAATCGGCCCGCCAGAAGGGTATCAACCTGCTCGGCACCGGTGATTTCACCCACCCGTTATGGCTGGCCGAATTGAAGCAGAAGCTCCAGCCGGCCGAGCCGGGCCTCTTTCTTTACGCCGGCCTGAGGTTCATCCTGACCGCTGAAATATGCAACATCTTCGAAAGCCGGGGCAGCATCAAGCGGATCCACAACCTGGTCTTCCTGCCCGCGCTGGAATCGGCCGACCGGCTTGCCCGCAAGCTTGGTTCCTACGGGAGCGTCACCGTCGACGGCCGGCCGATGCTCCAGCTTTCCGCCGACGACCTGGCCGGGATCGTCAGGGATATCGATCCGGATGGTTTCCTGGTGCCGGCCCACATCTGGACACCTCATTTTTCGCTCTTCGGTTCCAACAGCGGCTTTGACCGGCTGGCCGACTGCTTTCCGAAGCGGCACGGCGAAATCTTCGCGGTGGAGACCGGGCTTTCGAGCGACCCGGAAATGAACTGGCGCCTGTCGGCCCTCGATGGCCTGGCCCTGGTTTCCAATTCCGATGCCCACTCTCCGGCCAAGATCGGCCGGGAGGTCAATGTTTTCAGCCAGCCGCTCGATTACCACCAGCTCCGGCAGGTTCTCGCCGAAAAGGATGACCGCCGTTTCCTTTATACCGTCGAGTATTTTCCGGAGGAGGGAAAGTACCACTATGACGGTCACCGCCTGTGCAAGACGGCGCTCGCGCCCGAGGCTTCGCGCCGGCTAAACAATCTCTGCCCGGTTTGCGGACGGAAGGTTACGGTCGGGGTTCTGCACCGGGTGCTGGACCTGGCCGACCGGCCGGAAGGCGGCCGTCCGGAACGTGCCATACCCTTCCGCCGGATGATCCCCCTGGACCAGATTATCGCCTTTGCGCTTGGAAAAACGGTGGACAGCCCGGCGGTGCGGGACAGCTACCAGAAGATCATCCGGTCCCTGGGAACCGAGTTTGAAATTCTCCTGACCATTCCGGAGGCCGATATCCGGGCCCAGGCTGAACCCCGGCTGGCGGACGCCGTCATCTCGGTCCGGGCCGGCCGGGTTAAGGTGGAGCCCGGCTATGACGGGGAGTTCGGCCGGATCGAAATTTTCCCGGAAGCGGCCGCGCCGCAGCAGTCGACTCTCTTTTGAACCGGATGCTGTCCCTCCTCGTTCCCCTTTACTATGTTCTATCGGAGTCACGCCGCCTCTGGTACCGGCTTGGCTGGCGACGGCCGGTCCGGCTGCCGGCCTACGTGGTCAGCGTGGGCAACCTCACGGTGGGGGGGACCGGCAAGACCAGCGTGGCCGGATACCTGGCCTCTTTTTATGCGCGGGCGGGCCGCCGGGTGGCGGTGGTCAGCCACGGCTATCGTGGTGACCGGGGCGGGCTGGTCGTTTCGGACGGGCGGGGAATTCTGGCCCGGGTTGAACGGTCCGGCGACGACGCCCTGCTCCTGGCCAGGCAATTACCGGGGATCCCGGTGCTCTCCGGCCGCCGCCGGGAGGAGCTGGCCCGCCGGGCGGTCCGGGAATTCGGCGCCGAGGTGGTGATCCTGGACGACGCTTTTCACTATTTCCGGCTGGCCCGGGATCTCGACATACTGGTTTTCAACACGCTGGCCGGTCTTGGCAACGGCCGTTTGCTGCCGGCCGGCCCCCTTCGGGAGCCGCTGCGGAACATCCGGCGGGCCGACCTGCTCTGGTTCAACCAGGCCGACCTGGTTCCGGAGTCGGAACTGAAACGGTTCTAGTCCTCCCTGGCCGTTTGGGCCCCCGCCGCGCGCCGCGTCACCAGTTCGGCCGTCTTCACCTGTTTCAGCCGGTTGGATGGAAGCGATCTCCCGGTTTCGGAACTCTCCGGAATGCGGGTCTGGGTCCTGGCCGGAATCGGGGCCCCGGACGGTTTCCTCCAGCGGCTGGAACGGCTCGGGCTGAACCAGGCGGGCCGGAGCCTCTACCCTGATCATCACGCCTACCGGAAGGAGGAGCTGCTGGCCCTTCCCTGGAATGATTTCGATTGCCTGGTGACCACCGCCAAGGACCTGGTGCGCCTGCCGCCGGGCCCCTGGCCGAGGCCGGTCGTTTATCCGAAGTTGGAGCTGAAAGTGAAAGGATTCCCCGATGCTGATAATTCCGGCCATTGACATCCTGGACGGACGCCTGGTCCGCCTCTCCCAGGGAGATTATGACCGCGTCTCCGATTACCGGCTGGACCCGGTTCGGATCTTTGAAGACTACCTGGCCGCCGGGGTGCGGCGCCTGCACCTGGTTTTTCTCTCGGCCGCCCGGGATGGAAGCCAGAGCCCGGACGAGGAAGCGCTGCTCGGCCGGCTGCTGGCGGTCCGGCCGGCCGGCGTCGAACTGGAAGTCGGCGGCGGCATCCGAAGGTGGGAAACGGCCGAACGGCTTCTCTCCCTGGGCGTTGATTACCTGATCCTGGGTACGGCGGCCGTTCTTGACATAATACGCCTGGAGGAGGAACGGCAGAAGGCCGCTTACGAGGGCGGGCTGGCCGGTTTTGTCCGGCAGCTGGATTTCAAGGTAACCTCGATTCTCCAGGACATCCTGGAACGGCGGTCCGCCGGGAGATTCATCATCAGCCTCGATGTCCGGAGCGGTGCGGCGGCGGTAAGCGGCTGGGAAATGACCCTTCCCCCGGCGGTCGACCGGCTGGCCGGCTGGTTTTCCCAGCTGGGCTTTACCCGTCTTATTCACACCGCGGTGGAACGGGACGGGACCCTGGCCGGACCGGACCTGGAGGCGCTCAAGTCGCTCTCCGGTTCGGTTCCCGGGGTTTCTCTGATCGCCGCCGGTGGGATCGGTTCAGAATCGGATATCGCCGCCCTGGCCGCTTTGAAACTGCCCAACCTGGGCGGGGTAATCGTCGGCAAGGCCCTTTACGAGGGGCGGGTCGACCTGGGCCGGCTGATCAGGACATACCAGTCCGGGAGCTGAACCGCGCCCGGGTTCGATCGTTTCAGGGAGGGAGAAAAATGGTACGAGTCGGCCTCGGTTTTGATATTCACCCGCTGGTGCCGGGGCGACCCTTCCGGCTGGCCGGCATCCGGATCGAGTACGAGCGGGGTCCGCTCGGACACAGCGACGGCGATGCCCTTTCCCATGCCGTCGGCGACGCCATCCTGGGGGCCGGCGGCTGCGGGGACCTCGGGGACTGGTTTCCCGATAACGACCCGCGCTGGCGCGGCCTGCCCGGCCCGGACCTGCTCGGCCTGATCCGGGACCTGGTCGCCGAAAAGGGATTCCGGCCGATCCAGGTGGATTCCATCCTGGTCATGGAGAAGCCCCGCCTGGCCCCCTTCCGGGAAGCGGTCCGCGGCGGCCTGGCTGGAGCGCTCGGCCTGGAGACGGCGGCGGTAAACGTCAAGTTCCGGACGGCCGAGGGCTTTGGCCCGGTCGGCCAGGGGGAGGCCCTGGCCGCTTACGCGGTCGTGCTGGTGACCGACAACGACAAGGAGAAAACAGGATGAGAGTGAGATTTGCACCCAGTCCCACCGGTTACCTGCACCTGGGTAATGCCCGGACCGCCCTTTTCAACTACCTGCTGGCGCGCCAGCAGAAGGGGGCGTTTGTCCTGCGGATCGAAGATACCGACCGGGAGCGGAGCCGTCCCGAGTTTGAACGAATGATCCTGGAAGACCTCCAGTGGCTTGGCCTGGACTGGGACGAGGGTCCCGACCGGGGCGGCCCCCACGCTCCCTACCGCCAGTCGGAAAGGATCCAGGCCTACCGGGAACGGGTGGACTGGCTGATCAGCGAGGGGAAGGCTTACCACTGCTACTGCAGCTTCGAGGAGCTGGAGGGGATGCGCCGGGAGCAGACCAGCCGGAAGGAGAGTCCCCGTTATGACAACCGCTGCCGGGAGTTGACGGCCGCCCAGAAGGCCGCCTACCAGCGGGAGGGAAGGCGTCCCACGGTCCGTTTCCGGATACCGGACCGGAGCCTGACTTTTTTTGACCTGATCAGGGGCGATATCACCTTCGACACCAGCCTGATGGGTGACCTGATCATCATGAAATCGGACGGGCTCCCTTCTTTTCACCTGGCGGTGGTCCTCGACGACATCGACATGGAAATCAGCCACGTGGTCCGGGGCGAGGACCACATTTCCAACACGCCGCGCCACATCCTGCTCTTCGAGGCCTTCAACCGGAAACCGCCCAGTTTCGCCCACATGGCCATGACGCTCGGCCCGGACGGGAAGCGCCTCTCCAAGCGTCACGGGGCCACCTCGGTGCGGGAATTGAGGAACCAGGGCTACCTGCCCGAGGCGGTCTTCAATTACCTGGCCCTGCTGGGCTGGGGGATCAACGACGACCAGGAGGTCTTCAGCCGCCAGGAACTGATCGATCGGTTCAGCCTGGATCGGTGCAAGGAGGGGGCGGCCATCTTCGATCAGGCCAAGCTCACCTGGCTGAATGGTTTATACATGCAGAAGAAGGGACCGGATCGAATCACGGAACTGGCCCTGCCCTACCTGCAGGAGGCCGGCCTGGCCGCTTCCGGGGCCGGCCCGGAGGAGCGGACCCGGCTCGCCCGGATCGTCGGCCTGATCGGCGACCGGGTGAAGAAGCTGAACGAGATCCCGGAAGCGGTCGCGATCTTTGTCAGGGAGACGGTCGATTACGATCCGGCCGCCGTTGAAAAGGTGCTCCGGAAACCGGGCGTCGCGGAAATACTGGCGGGGATGCTGCCGCTCTTCGAGGCGGCCGATGATTTTTCGGCGGGACGGCTGGAGGCGCTGGTGCGTGAATTCTGCCAGGCGCGCGCCCTGAAGACCGGCCAGGTTTTTCATCCGGTCCGGGTGGCCGCCACCGGGCGGACGGTGGGGCCGGGCTTATTTGAACTGCTGGAA
>JAKJFK010000127.1 GCA_022704925.1 candidate division TA06 bacterium
GCCTGGGGCAGGCTGAGGCGCGCCAGGGTATGGTTCATGCTGGCGATAATTGCCGGGTAGGCGTCCAGCAGGGTTCCGTCCAGGTCGAAGGCGAAGAGTTTTCTTTTCATGGCCAGCGATTATTTTACCCTACCCCTTTGTTTACGGTCAAAAAATCCGTTATTTTTGACAAAAAACCCGGAAAAAGATAAAATTTAGCCGAAATTTGGCCCTTTACCAGCTGGTTTTAACGGGTAGGTGGCGGAGCGGCCAATCGCACCAGACTGTAAATCTGGCGACCGAAAGGTCTACGAAGGTTCGAATCCTTCCCTGCCCACGACAAGCGATTTTTTCTTCAGCCCAGCCGGCGGGTGGCCCGCCGGTCCATTCTTAACGTTCCGAAAGAAGAGAGAGCCGAAACATGCCGAAGACCGAATTCAAAAAACTGGAAGGGTGCTGGCGCCAGATCCGGGTCGAGGTGGAACCGGAGACGGTGCGCGGCGCCTGGGAGAACATCCTGGCCGGGCTCCAGAAGGAGGCCCAGCTGCCGGGATTCCGGAAGGGCAAGGCCCCGCTGAACCTGATCCGGAACCATTTCGACGAGCACATCCAGCGCGAACTTCTGAATCGGTTGGTGCCGGAAACCTACCAGGCGGCCCTGGAGGAGCACGGACTCAAGCCGGTGGCCGATCCCCGGATCAATGACCTGGAACTGACCGGCGAGAAACTTAATTACACCGCGGTCTTCGAGGTTGCCCCGGAGGTGTCCCTCGATTCGTACTCAGGACTGACCCTGGATAACCGGAAGGAGTTGAACGAGGCGGAACTCGACCAGGCCCTGGAAGAGGTCCTGGCGCGCAACCCGCAGCTCCAGGTCCAGGCCCGCGACCTCAAGGTCCGGGAGAACCTGAAGGAGAACCTGCGGCGGCGGATGGAACTCCAGATTCAGTCCATCAACGAGCGCCAGGAGGACGAACGGATCATCGACCAGCTCCTGGAAAGGGCCACCCTGCAGCCCCCCGAGGGTCTGGTGAAGAACCGGACCATGGAACTGGTGCGCCACGAACTCTCGCACCAGCCGGATTTCAAGGAGAAGACCCTCGAGGCGCGGGAGGCGCTGGTCAAGGAATTGATGGAAAAATTCCAGCCCCTGGCCGAACGGGAAGTCAAGGCCTCCTTCGTCCTGTCCGAGGTGGCGGCGCGGGAGAAGGTCGAGGTGACCGAGGCGGACATCGACAACCGGATTGATATCCTGGCCCGGCTTTCGGGACAGGAACAGGAGGAGTTCAAGCACCATTTTGACGCCGAGCACCGGGAGGATCTCCGGGCCCAGCTGCAGGTCGAGAAGACGCTGGCCCTGCTCAAGAAACGGGCCCTGCTGATCGAGAAGCCCAGGATCGTCAAGGCTTAACCAGTCTCCGAAACGGGGGGCGGCATGCTGATACCGTACGTCATCGAGGCGACCCAGACCGGCGAGCGGGCTTACGACATTTACTCCCGCCTTCTGAAGGACCGCATTATCTTCATCGGCACCGCCATTGACGAAGCGGTGGCCAACCTGGTGGTGGCCCAGCTGCTTTACCTGCAGAGCGAGGATCCGCGCCGGGATATTCACCTCTACCTGAACAGCCCGGGCGGAATCGTGACCGCCGGCCTGGCTATCTACGATACCATGCAGTACATCGAGTGCGACGTGGCCACCTACTGCATCGGCCAGGCCAGTAGCATGGCGGTGGTCCTGCTGGCCGGCGGCGCCCCCGAGAAGCGTTTTATCCTGCCCAATGCCCGGGTCCTCATCCACCAGCCCTGGGGCGGCGTCCAGGGTGACGCCTCCGAGATGTCCATCCAGACCCGGGAGATGCTCAGGCTGCGCGACTGCATCAACCGCCTGCTGGCCCGGCACACCGGCCAGACGGTGCGCCGCATCTCCCGCGACACCGACCGTGATTTC
Source organism: candidate division TA06 bacterium (assembly GCA_022704925.1). GTDB lineage: Bacteria > Ratteibacteria > UBA8468 > MWAK01 > MWAK01 > MWAK01. The sequence continues at coordinate 1,931 of JAKJFK010000127.1, forward strand.
TACATGTCGGCCGAAGAGGCCGTCAGTTACGGGCTCTGCGACCGCATCCTTGATGCCCGTCCGGTAACCGGAAGCTCCGCCGCGAATCAAACAAAGTAGGTTTTTCCCGGTTTCCGCGAACATCAAGATTGGAGAACAATGGCCCGATTCACCCGCAAGAAAAAAGATCCCGATCCGCCGGATACCAACGACCTGGTCACCGAGCTCAAGCTGAAGAAGGTGATGCCCGCGGTGCCGCTGCGGGACATCGTCGTCTTTCCGGGCATGGTGGTGCCGCTGCTGATCGGCCGCCAGAAGACGATCAACGCGGTCGAAGAGGCCCAGAGCCAGACCAAGAACCTCCTGGTGCTGGTCTTCCAGACCCACCCGGAGACCGAGGACCCCGCCATCAAGGAACTGATCCCGATCGGGACGCTGGCCCGCATCATCCAGGTGGTCCGCCAGCCCGAGGGGCAGCTGAAACTCCTGGTGGAGTCGCTCCTGCGGGTGCGCCTGGATAAGGCCCACCCGGACCTGCGCTACTTTGCGGTGAGCGTCGAAGCGGCCGAGACCGGCCGCCGGGGAAACACCGAAGAGGAGGCACTCCAGCGCCTGCTGGTCGATTCCCTGGAGAATTACAACCAGCTCAACCCGGTTCTGCCCCGCGAGATCCTGGGCAACCTGCTTCAGATCAACGACCCGGAACGCCTCTCCGACACCCTCTCCGGCTACCTGCCGCTGAAGAAGGAAGACAAGGCCCGGGTTCTGCAGGAGCTCGAGCTGGTGCCGCGCTTGAAAATGCTGCTCCAGATCCTGAACAAGGAGATCGAGGTCCTTCAGGTCCAGCGCCAGATCCAGGGCGAGGTGATCAAGAAGATCGAGAAAAACCAGCGCGAGTACATCCTGCAGGAGCAGATGAAGACCATCCAGCAGGAATTGGGCAAGGAGGCCGAGGGATCGGAGGTCAAGGCCTTTCAGGAGAAGATCGAGGCCAGCGGCATGCCGGAACCGGTCCGGAAGAAGGCGCTGGAGGAACTGGAACGATTCTCCAAGATGATGAGCCTTTCGCCCGAGGCGACCGTGGTCCGCAATTACCTCGACTGGATGGTCAGCCTGCCCTGGAAGAAGACGACCAGCGACACCCTGGACATCCGCAAGGCCCAGGAGGTGCTCGACGAGGACCACTACGGGCTCGAGAAGCCGAAGGAACGGATCCTGGAGTACCTGGCCGTGCGCAAGCGCAGCCAGTCGCTCAAGGGGCCGATCCTCTGCCTGGTTGGGCCGCCCGGGAGCGGCAAGACCTCGCTGGCCCGTTCCGTGGCCCGGGCCATGGGCCGCCAGTTCATCCGCGTCTCCCTGGGCGGCGTCCGGGACGAGGCCGAAATCCGGGGCCACCGGCGCACCTACATCGGTTCCCTGCCCGGCCGGGTCATCCAGTCGATGCGCAAGGTCGGCGTGCGCAACCCGGTCTTCCTGCTCGACGAGGTGGACAAGCTGGGCATGGATTTCCGGGGCGACCCGGCCTCGGCCCTGCTGGAGGTGCTGGATCCCGAACAGAACTGCGCCTTCAACGACCACTATCTTGAGGTTGATTTCGACCTTTCCCAGGTTTTCTTCATCACCACCGCCAACGTCGAGGCGACCATCCCGCCGCCCCTGCTGGACCGGATGGAGATCATTACCCTGCCCGGCTACACCGAGACCGAGAAGCTCCAGATCGCCCGGCGCTACCTGGTGCCTCGCGAGATGACCGCCAATGGCTTGAAAGACGGGGAATTCGAGTTTTCCGACGAGGCGATCCGGGAGATCATCCGCTCCTACACTCGCGAGGCCGGCGTGCGCAGCCTCCAGCGGCAGATCGCCTCGATCTGCCGGAAGATCGTCAAGGAGAAGGAACTCCGCGACCGGAAATTGTCGGAACGGGTCAAGGTCAGCCGGCGCCGGGTCGGCCACTATCTGGGCGTGCCCTCATACTGGAACGAGGAATCGGACCGGGCGTCCCGGGTGGGCGTGGTGACCGGCCTGGCCTGGACCGAGTACGGCGGCGATGTCCTCTTTACCGAGGTCAGCACCATGAAGGGGCGCGGCCAGCTCATCATCACCGGCCGGCTGGGCGAGGTGATGAAGGAGTCCTGTCGCATCGCCCTGAGCCTGGTGCGGGCCCACGACGAGGAGCTGGGTATCGATCCGGAGATCTACCGCCGGCAGGACATCCACATCCACGTGCCGTCGGGGGCGGTTCCCAAGGACGGGCCTTCGGCCGGCGTGACTATTGCTTCGGCGCTGGCCTCCTGTTTTTCGGGCCGGGCGGTGGCCGGTGATATCGCCATGACCGGCGAGATCACGCTCCGCGGCAAGGTCATGCCCATCGGCGGGCTGCGTGCCAAGCTGCTGGCGGCCTCCCGCAACCAGATCAGGCGGGTCATCATTCCCAAAGACAACCAGCGCGACCTGGCCGAGATACCCAGGGCCGAACTGGCCGGTCTGCAAATCATCCCGGTGGAGAACATCTCGGAGATTTTCAAGATCATCTTCAATAATTAACGGCCGGGAAGCCGGCGGCGGCCGCTCCCCGGAGGGGCCATGGAACCAGGGGTGTCGAGGATTTTCTTTGCCATCGGCCTGATCTTCTCCGGGTTCCTGTTCGTATTCTTCTCACTCCTTTTCGGAGGAGCCGCCGTGGAATCCGCGGTCCCGATGGCGGTCCTGATCACCGGCGGGCTGTTGCTGGCCGGGTTGTCGCTCTTTCTCTTTTCCCTCCTGCGCTGGCTGCCGCTGGCCCGCTGGATTTCTTCCATCCCCACCTCACGGAAACTCCGCTCCGTCGCCCTCGGCCTGTCCGAGGTCAACGGCTTCGCCGACGCCTTCCAGCCGCTCATCAGTCCGGCCACCGGCCGGGAGTGCTGCCTGACCCGCTGGAAACAGCAGGAACTGGTTCGCACCCACAATGCGCGCGGCGGCAGCACCACCAGCTGGAAGACGATCGACAGTGGCCTGGAACTGGCCCCCTTCTATCTCAAGGACGAGGAGGGCTGCCGGATCCTGGTCGACCCGGAGAAGGCCCGGCTGGACCTGCCCTGGGAGACCTACTACCCGGGGGCGGCCGAGGGTATTTTCTTCCAGACCGAGGGCAGCATCCGCTACCTGGAATCGGCCATTTACCCGCGCGATTACCTTTACATCATGGGCGAGGTCCGCAAGCGTCCGGGCTACCAGAACATCGATCTCGAGGTGGCCGGCGAACTGGCGGTG
>JAKJFK010000128.1 GCA_022704925.1 candidate division TA06 bacterium
CCGGCGGCGCCGCCAGTCCGCTGGCCCCTTCCCGGGCCAGCACCAGCTTGAAGGCCGGCTTTTCAACCGCCAGGTAGATCAGCCCGTGCTCCTTCATGAACTCCAGGAAAGGCTTCAGTTCTTCGGGTTTCATCCGTCTCCTTTCAGTCTCGTTCCCGGCGGCCGCCTCAGGATACCCGGGTAACGTATTCGCCGGTCCGGGTCGAAACCCGGATGGTGTCCCCTTCGTTGATGAACAGGGGCACCTGGACCACGGCGCCGGTCTCCAGCCGGGCCGGCTTGAAGGTTGCCTGGACCGTGTCGCCCTTGAATCCGGGCGGGGTCTGGACGACCTTCAACTCCACGAAATCGGAGAGCTCGATGCTGATAATCTCCTCGCCGGCCTTCTTCAGCTGGATCTCGTCCCCCTCGCGCAGCAGGTCGAGCTTATCCTTGATCGAGTCGAGCGGGAAGTGGAGCTCCTCCATCGTCGCCTCGTTCAGGAAGTAGGCGGTGTCGCCGTCGCGGTAGAGGTACCGGCCCGGCTCCTCGCTCATCTTGATCACCTCCACCTTCTCCGAGGAGCGCAGGGAGATCTCGAAGGTCTTGCCGGTCTTGACGGCGCGCAGCTTGCACTTGATATAGGCCGGCCCCTTCCCCGGCTTCACGTGCTGAAAGGTGATCACCTCGTGGAGTTCACCGTTCTGCAGAAATACCATGCCCGGACGCAGGTCGTTCGCATTCATCTTCTCTGGCCGCTCCCATGTTGTTGGCGTAAATTCAGCTGAACTGGTGCAGGAACCGGACATCATTCTCCAGGAAGAGCCTGATATCCTTGATCCCGTACTTGATCATCGCAATCCGCTCCACGCCCATCCCGAAGGCGAACCCGGTCACCTTGTCCGGGTCATAGCCGACGTTCTTGAGGACCCGCGGGTGGACCATGCCGCAGCCCAGCACCTCCAGGAACCCGTTGTGGCCGCAGGAAGGGCAGCCCCGGGCCTGGCAGACCGGGCAGGAGATACCCACCTCGGCGCTCGGCTCGGTGAAGGGGAAGAAGGCCGGCGTGAAGCGCGTCTTGACCGGAAAGGGAAAGACCTTCTCCAGGAATAGATTTAGCACGCCCCGGAGGTGGATGAAACTGGTCCCCTTTTCGACCATCAGCCCCTCGAACTGGTGGAAGGTGGGCGAATGGCTGGCATCCTGGGCATCCCGCCGGTAACAGCGGCCCAGGGTGACTATCCGCACCGGCGGCTTCTCGCGCTCCATCACCCGGATCTGGACCGACGAGGTGTGGGTGCGCAGCAGGACCCCGGGCGCCAGGTAGAAGGTATCGTGAAGGTCGCGGGCCGGGTGGTTGGATGGAGTGTTCAGGGCGTCGAAATTGTAATAGTCGGTCTCGACCTCCGGACCCTCGCGGTAGTCGAAGCCCATCTTCTCGAAGATGGAAACCAGCTCCCGCCCGACCAGGGTCAGGGGATGCCGGTGGCCGACCCGGACCGGCGGCCCCGGCAGGGTCAGGTCAACCTCGGGCGCCGCGGCGGCGTTGAGGCGGAGCCGCGCCTCCTCCAGCCGGTTCTCGATCTCCGCCTTGAGCCGGTTGGCGGCCGCGCCCACCTCGCGCCGCGCCTCGGGCGGCAGATCCTTGAGACCGCGCAGGATGTCGTTCAGCCGGCCGCTCTTGCGGCCCAGAAAACGAATCCGGAGCTCCTCCAGCGCCGCCTCGGTCCGGGCCGCCGCCAGCCCCTCGGCCAGTTCGGCCTCCAGCTTGGCGATCATCTCTTTAGGCATGCTTGGGTTCCTCCTCTCCGCGTCGGCCGGTCAGAGCTGGACCACCCGGTCCCCGGCCGCCGAAATTTTAATCGCTTCCAGCCAGCGGGCCAGCTCCAGTCCGTCGGCCGAGCTGACCGGGAAGGACTTTCCCTCGAGCAGCGCGGCCGCCAGGTCGCGGTAAATCTCGGCCGCGTCCCCGTAAAGCTGTCCGCTGATCTTCTCTTGCGTTTCGGTCAATTCCAGCCGTTTCAGGTAACCGCCGGCCGCGGCCGGACCCGATCCCGGACTGGTCCGGCGCAGCACCAGTTCGTCGCCCCGGACCAGGATGGTGCCGGCGTCGCCCTGGATCACCCAGGAGGGAAAATCAGCCGCCATCATGGTGTACTCGGCCTGAACCAGCACCCCGTTGTCGAGGGTGAGGACGGCGTAAAAAACGTCCTCGACATCGCCCGGGTTCATCACCTGCCGGGTGCGGCCGAAGACCGAGACCGGCCGGCCGCCGGCCAGCAGCACCGGCGGATCGACCAGGTGCGGCCCCCAGTTGAGCAGGTACCCGCCGCCGTAGCGCCGCTCGGTCTGCCAGTCGTTCCGGATCCCGAAGCCTCTGGCGCTCCGGCGGATGCAGAAGACCCGGCCGACCGCCCCGGCGGCCACCAGCGCCTGGAGGCGCCGGAGGTCGGCCCCCCAACGGGCGGGCAGAAAGGGAAAGAGCCGCCGGCCGGAGGCCCGTTCGGCCTCCAGCATCTGCCGGGCCTGGGCTTCGTCCAGACACATCGGCTTGGTGACCAGCACGTGGGAGCCGGCCGCCAGCGCGTCGCAGGCGTGGCGGCAATGCTGGTCGCTCCGGCTGACGATCACCGTCAGTTCCGGGGCGGCCTGGCCAAGCATCTCCCGGTGCTCGGCGTAAACGGCGGCCCCAAAGCGTTCTTCGGCCTGGCGCCGCCGTTCCGGGTCCGGGTCGCAGACGGCCGTCACCTTGAATTCCGGCACCTGCGCCAGCCCGTCGGCGTGCAGCCGGCTGCCGCTCTTCCCGTAGCCGATGATCGCGGTCCTGATCGCCATCCCCGCCTCCGGTTAAAGGGCCGCCTCGTACTCCCGGAACTTCCGGGCGTACTGCTCGATGAAGAATTCCGGCTGGGGATCGTTTCTGCGGATGATCTCGATCGCGAAGTGGCCGGTGAACCCGGCCTTCTTCAGCAGGGCCATCGGTTCCCGGTGCGGCACCTCGCCGTCGCCCAGCGGGCAGATCTCGATCCGGGTCCGCTCCTCCCGGTAAATGCCGTCGTGAATGTGAAGGTGTTTGACCCAGCGGCCGATCCGGCCGTAGGTCTCGGCCGGCGTCTCCAGCTCCCGGTAGGGGTGCATGATGTCCCAGAGGGCGTTGATCCGCGGGTTGGCCACCTTCTCCAGCAGCCGGGCCACCCGCAGGCTGACGCTGCACCAGTCGTGCGTCTCCAGGAGCACGCCGACCGAGGGCGCGCCGGCCGCGGCCACCGCCTGCTGCAGGCTCTCGTTCATGCGCTCGATCGCCCCGGCCGCCTCGCACTCGGGCAGGCCGGCGAAGACCCGGATGTAAGGTACGCCCAGCGCCTGGGCCAGCTCCAGGTACTGGCGGAGCAGCTGGACGTTCTCGGCCCGCCGGGCCGCATCGGCGATGGCGAACTGGAGCGAGGTGGCCAGGCAGGGCGTCTCCAGGCCGGCCCCGGCGAAGTCCTGACGGATCGACTTGATCCGGGCCGGATCCATGCCCAGTTCCACGCCGTGCGCCTGGTTGGCCTGCACCCGGAACTCGACACCCTGGTAACCGTACTTGAGGGCGCCGGCGATGATCTCCTTGATCGTCCAGTTCGGACAGAGCCAGGTCATGAACGTCAGTTTCAGCATTATCTCCCCTTTCCCGTCTTTGGCGCCGCCGTCTCCGGCCGGACTTCGGCCGGCCGGTAAAGCCGGCGGCTGTTGATGTATCGGTAAACTGCGTCGGTGACCAGGTAGCGGATCGATTCGCCCCGGGCCGCCCGCTCCCGGATCTCCCGTCCGGAAACCGGGAAAAGGCCCAGTTCCAGCCGCTGGTAACGGACTCCCGGCGGCACTGCCTCCGGCGGCCGGAAGCCGGGCCGGTCGGCCACCGCGAACTGGACCAGCTGGACCAGCTCCGCCAGCCGGTGCCAGGTACCTATCTCGCGGAAGGCGTCCAGGCCGAGAATGAGGTGCCACTCGTGGCCGGGCCCGTATTCGGAGAGCAGCGCCTGGACCGTTTCGTAGGTGAAGGAAGGGCCGCTCCGGCCGAGTTCTATCTCCGAAAAGGTGAAGGCCTCGTTGCCGGCGATGGCCAGCCGGACCATCTCCAGCCGTTCCGGGGCCGAGGCGGCCGGTACCGGACGGTGCGGCGGCCGGCCGGCCGGGATGAAAATAACCCGGTCCAGGGCCAGCGCCTCCCGCATCCGCTCGGCGATGATCAGGTGGCCGATGTGGATCGGGTCGAAGGTCCCGCCCAGCAAGCCGATCTTCATGTTTTTAAAGGGCTCCCTTTCAACTCCGGAGCTGGCCGGACCCGTAAACCAGGTACTTGTAGGAGGTCAGCTCCCGAAGCCCCATCGGGCCCCGGGCATGGATCCGGTCGGTGCTGATGCCGATCTCGGCGCCCAGCCCGAACTCGAACCCGTCGGTGAAACGGGTGGAGGCGTTATGGTAAACCGCGGCCGCGTCCACCTCGGCCAGGAAGCGTTCGGCCGCGGCCGGATCGGCGGTGATGATCGCCTCGGAATGGCCGGTGCCGTAACGGTTGACCCAGGCGATCGCCTCCTCCAGCGAAGCGACCACCCGGATGGCAATGACCAGGTCCAGGAACTCGAAGCCCCAATCGTCTTCCCGGGCCGGCTCGGCTCCGGGTATGAGGCGCAGGGTTTCGGGGCAGCCGCGCATCCGGACGCCGCCGGCCGCGAAGCGGCGGCCCATCTCCGGCAGGAAACTTCCGGCGATCTCCCGGTGCACCAGCAGCGTCTCGGTGGCGTTGCAGGTGGCCGGCCGCTGGGCCTTGGCGTTGAAGGTGACCGTCCAGGCCATCTCCGGTTCGGCGGCCCGGTCAACGTAAGTGTGGCAGACGCCCTTGTAATGCTTGATCACCGGAACCCGGCTCTTCTCGACCACGGTCCGGATCAGCCCCTCGCCACCCCGGGGAATGACCAGGTCCAGGTCTTCCGTACGCGAAAGCAGGAAATCCACCGCCCGGTGCTCCCGGCTTTTGACCAGGTAGACCGCCTCCGGCAGCAGGCCGGCGGCCCGAAGCGCCCGGTGCAGCAGCGCCTCGAAGACGCCGTTGGAATCGAGCGAGTTGGAGCCGTCCTTGAGCACCACCGCGTTGCCGCTCTTGAGGCAGAGGGCGG
>JAKJFK010000129.1 GCA_022704925.1 candidate division TA06 bacterium
GTTCGGCGGCATGTCCCTCGCGTTCCCACCGCTGCATGGTCTCCGGCCAGGCGCCCCAGGTCCAGAACGGGCGGCGGTCCACCGGCCGGTACTCGAGACAGGCGTAAAACCTTTCCAGGTCTGTCATCGGACCCCCTTGTTCGAATTCCTGATATTTTATCACAACGGGGGTGTTGGCCGGCCAGGAAACTTTGACAGGGAAAGCATTTTCGGGTAAAATTTCAATTCCTCTGAAATAGATAAAGCCACCTTAGCTCAGCGGTAGAGCAGGGCATTCGTAATGCTCAGGTCGAGGGTTCAAATCCCCCAGGTGGCTCCGGTTTTTTTTGGGAGGACCGCGATGGCCCCGCGCAAAGTCGAGTGGGAACTGATGCTCAAGCATGAGCTGGACCAGGCGGTCCGGGATTGCCCGGTTGCCTACCGGTCTGGACGGCCTCAAGGCGCATGGATTGGCGCTTGAAGCCGCCCGCGCCGGCGGCGGCGTGGCGGCGCCGGCCTCCTTCTGGCACATCCACGAAGACAATTCCCGCAGCCGGGCTTTCCTCGGACGGATAACCGAGTTGCCCCTCTACCTGACCTCGATTCCCGGACCGCTCTTCTTTCAGAACTTCATCTACCAGCTCAGGGCCTGCGCCAATGCCGGTTTCCAGGCGGTGGTGGCCATCACCGGCCATTACGGCGGGGTTGAGTACTGGTTGAAATGGTACGCCAAACTCTTTCAGAAACACCTGGCGCCTCTGCCGGTCTGGGCCCTGGCCGACTGGGAGGTAATCGATCACCTGGACTACAAGGGCAGCCACGCCGGTATCTGTGAAACCGCCCAGTTGCTGGCACTCTTTCCCGGCCTGCCCGACCTGAAGCATCCCGGACTCAAGGAGGAGGATCCCTATGTCGGCGGCCGGCTGACTCCGGTCCGAGAGAAGGTCAACCCGGAACTGGGCCGGGCCATCGTGGCCAGCCAGGTGCGGAACCTGGCGCGGGGAGCGGAAGAGATGCTGGCGCGGCGGCCGGGACCGTCCGAAAACATTTTCCTGACGATGGAGACGGCGATCAAGGCCTGGCCGGTGATTGAAAAGGAGGCTCCGGCCTGGCCGGGAGGACTGGATGAAACGGCGGCGGCGGATTTATTCCGGGAGCGCGTAGAGCCATACTGGCAGAAGGCCAGGCGTTCCAACGGCCGTCTGCCCGGACATGTTTTTCCAGCCGCGCCGCCGGAGAGCATCGATGGCCCGGAATGGTAAACCGGCACGGATGGAAGAAGCTAACGGACAGGCTTGGTTTTTTCCCGGCGGCGGAACCGGTTGCGGAAAAGGCCTTACTCCTGGTGAGGGTTGATTCTTGATATGCTTGCCTATATCCTGCTTGGCGGACTGGGTACCCGGCTGCGGCCGCTCACCTACCTTACCCCGAAACCGCTCCTGCCCCTGGCCGGAAAACCCTTCCTCTGGTACCAGCTGAACCTCCTGGCCCGCCACGGCGTACGGCGCGTCATCCTGGGCACCGGCTACAAGGAGGAAAATTTCCGGGCCGTCTCGGATTCCTTTGCGATCCCGGGACTGGAGGTGGAGTTCGTGGTGGAGAGGGAGCCGAGGGGAACCGCCGGCGCTCTGGCCCTGGCCCGAAAAAGCCTCTCGAAAACGGCCTTCGTGCTCAACGGCGACATCCTGACCGACCTGGACCTTTCGGCGATGCTGAAAGAACACCGGGAACGGCGGAGCCTGGTTACGCTGGCCCTTTACCAGGTTGCCTACCCGAGCCGTTACGGACTGGTCGATTTCGACGAGGCCGGCCGGGTGAGCGCCTTCCGGGAGAAGCCGAGAGAGATCCCCCGGCGGGCCTGGATCAACGCCGGGGTCTATATCCTGGAACCGGAGGCGGTCCGGCTCATACCAGAAGAGGGCAATTGCTCGCTGGAACGGGAGGTTTTTCCGGCCCTCATCAAGTCCGACCGGCCGGTTTACGCTTACCGCCACACCGGCTACTGGCTGGACATCGGCACCCTGCACGCTTACTGCCAGGCCAAGGGCGACCTGAAGTCCGGCCGTCTTGTCCCTTAGTTCCCGCCGTCGGCCGACCGGGCCAGCCACTCTCCGGTCAGGCGCAGTAACGCAAGCTTCAGTTCAAGGTTCTGCCGCCGCACCGGAACCAGGTCGACCGCCTCGAAACCGCAGGTTTGAAGAATCCGGTCCAGGTTGAAGGCGCAGGAGGGTGCGCCCCCGCCGCCGCCGCCGGCCACGCAAATGCCCAGGGCCGGTTTGCCGGCCAGGCCCGCCCGGCCATTTTCATGGCGGTTCGTGCGCCGCAGCCGGTCGAGAAAAAGTTTGAGCGATTCGCTCAGGTCGCTGAAATAGACCGGTGTGGCCACCACCAAGGCCGCGGCGCCCCGCATCTTCTCGACCAGCCCGGCAAAATCGTCTTCGATCACGCAGCGTCCCTCGGCGCGGCAGAGTCCCCAGCCGTTGGCTTCGCACTGGCGGCAGGCGGACAGCTTCAGGTCGGTAAGAAAGACCATTTCGACCGCCGCCCCGGCGCCGACGGCGCCGGCGGCCAGGGCCTGGGCCGCCCGGGCCGTCTGCCCCTCGTGATTACGGCTTCCAATTACCAGCAGTATCTTCATGCCTCACCTCCGTCGATGTTCATGAGATCAATGACCGTCCGGTAACCGAGGCGCTTCACAATGCGGCCGGCGCCGCCCAGCCGGGCGGCCGGCAGGGAATTGGTCACGGCCAGGCATCTCATGCCCGCCCGGCGCGCCGCCTCGATTCCCACCGGCGAATCCTCAATGACCAGGCAGTCGGCCGGAGCTATTCCGATGCGGCGGGAGCAGGCCAGGTAGATGTCGGGGGCCGGTTTCGGATGGCGGATGTCGTCCCGGGTAAGTATGAATCGGAAACGGGCCTGCAATTCCGGATGGCCGGAGAAGAAGGCCCGGATGTAGGAACGGGTTGAATTGGAGGCGCCGCAGACGTCCGCCCGGCCGTCCAGCCGGGTCAGCAGTTCCGGGACGCCCGGGAAAACCCGGACACCGCCCGCGGCCACCAGGCGTTCCACCTCTTTTTCCTTGGAATTCAGCAGGGCTTCGATCGATGGCCGGCGCGGGACCCGGCCGTTCCGCTTGAGTTCGGCCAGGAAGAGCTGGTCGGCGACGCCGACCCCGCGCCGGTAATCGGCCGGACCCAGTTGCACGCCGATCCTTTCGAAAAGGTTGGCCCAGGCCTGGAGATGGATCCGCTCGGTATCGAAGATCACGCCATCGATATCGAAGATCACCGCCCGCCGGCGGCCCCGGTTTCCGTTGTTTGCCATCGATTCCGCCCCGTTGAAATTGGAGATAGATTTTATCACTTTCCGGGAGCGGCCGCCAAAGCCGGCCGGTTGTGAATCCGGCCCCTGATGTGTTAAAATTCAACGGTTTCTTCAAAAAAAGGATGCGCGTCGATGAAGAAAGAACTTCTTTCCGGCAACGAAGCGATCGCCCGGGGGGCTTACGAGGCCGGCATCGCCATGGCGGTCAGTTATCCGGGTACCCCGGCCACCGAAATTCTCGAGTACCTGGCCGCCGGCTTCCCGGTCGAAGCCCAGTGGACAACCAACGAAAAAGTCGCTCTGGAGACGGCCATCGGAGTCTCTTACACCGGCCGGCGGGCACTCTGCTCCATGAAGCATGTCGGACTCAACGTGGCCGCCGACCCGTTAATGACCGCCGCCTATCTCGGCATCCGGGGCGGTCTGGTCCTGGTCGTGGCCGACGATCCGGGTGCCTACTCTTCCCAGAACGAACAAGACTCCCGTTTCTACGCCCGTTTCGCCCGGATTCCCTGCCTGGAGCCGGCTGACGCCGCCCAGGCCCACCTGATGGTCCGGGAAGCCTTCGAATTATCCGAAAAAATCAGCCGGCCCGTGATGCTTCGTTCGGTCACCCGGCTTTCCCATGGCCGGTCCCCGGTTGAAATCGGAGCGCCGCGTTCTCCGGCGCCCCCCGATTTGAAAAAAGACCCGGCCCGGATGATCGCGGTCCCCAGTCACGTGCTGGCGGCGCACCGGGATCTGCTGAAGCAGCAGCCCGCAATCATCGAGTGGGGGAAAGGCTCCGGGTTCAACCGGATCGAGAAGTCGGCCGGGCAAAGGCGGGGCGTCATCGCCTGCGGAGTGGGCGCTGCCTACGCCCGGGAGACGCTGGGAGAGGATTGCGCGCTGCTCCAGGTTGGTTTTTATCCGCTCGAGCCGGGCTTAATCAAGGAATTTGGAGAGGGGCTGGAAGAAATCTGGGTGGTGGAGGAGGGGGAACCGCTGGTGGAGGAGATGGCGCGTTGCTCCTTCCGCAATGTCCGAGGCAAGCTTTCCGGCGATCTGCCGCCGGTCGGCGAGCTGGGACCCGAACCACTGGCCGCCATTCAGAAGAAGGAAAAGCCGCTTTCCACGCCAGCCACTTCTTCGCCGCTGCCCTCCCGGCCGCCGGTCATGTGCGCCGGCTGTCCGCACCGGGAACTCTATCTGGCTTTGAAAGCGGCCGGACCTTCATTCACGGCCGGCGACATCGGTTGCTACACCCTGGGCGCCAGTCCGCCGCTCTCGGCGCTGGACACCTGCCTTTGCATGGGTGCGGGCATCAGCCAGGCGGCCGGCATCGCCCACCAGGGCATCCGGCGGGTGGCGGCGGTAATCGGCGATTCCACTTTTATTCACTCCGGCATTCCGGCCTTGATCGGTTCGGTTTACAACCGGGCCAATCTGCTGGTCCTGATTCTCGACAACGCTTCGGTGGCCATGACCGGCCACCAGCCGACGCCCCAGACCGGAATCCGGGCCGACGGCCGGCCGGGCGGACAGGTCGACCTCGAGGCAATCTGCCGGGCCTGCGGGGTGGATTCGGTGACGGTGCTGGATCCTTTGCGGAAGGAAGAAATGACCCGCCTGCTGAAGGAAAAACTGGAAGCCGACGGGGTTCACGTGGTCATTTCCCGGCGGCCGTGCGTCTTCGTTGGCCGCCGGGCGGTCCGTCCTGAAAACGGCGGGGGGAACAAAACCTAAAGGCGGTAGATTTCCTCGGCGGTGAGCACCTTCACGCCGGCCGCCTTGAGCGCCTTGATGCCGGAGGCGGTTTTTTCAATGCGGAAGACCACCACCGCCTGGCT
>JAKJFK010000130.1 GCA_022704925.1 candidate division TA06 bacterium
GTGGCGCGGGGTGAGTTCCGAGATCCGGCTGCCCACCTGGAACATCGCCAGCGGCACGGTGGCCTTGCCGAAGAGATCCAGGACGTTCATTAAGGCCGCGGCCGCCTCGGCCGGCAGGCTCCCGGCGGCCGGGAAGTCGCGGACAACGATGGTCAGGATCGCCGCCGCAATGGAAAGCATCGGCAGGCTCAGCAGGTTGCGCAGGCTGTCGCGGCGCAGCCGGTTGCCGGTGAGGGCCAGCACGCCGAAGGTCCAGACCGAAATCTCCGAGCCGAGCGACGAGAAGAGCAGTCCGGCCACGCCCGCGTTTCCCCAGAAGAGCAGGATGATCGGCAGCGGCAGGAAGGAGTAGTTGTTGATCGTGCACTGGAAATGGAAGGCGTGCCCCTCGGCCGGCTTTTCGAAATCGAGCACGCGCAGGGCCGCCAGGCCGACCAGGTAGCCCAGCAGCATGATCATGATCGTCCCGGCCGGCAGCGTCCAGTTGCGCAGCAGGGAGGCGAGGTCGAAATTCCGGACCAGCGAGGAGAAGATCATGGCCGGGTAGAAGAAATTGGTCACCGAGAGGGCCAGCCGCCGGGTAGCCTCCGAATCCAGGATCCCGCGGCGGCGGGCGATCGCGCCCAGCATGATCATCAGGAAGATCGAGAAGACCCGGAGCAGGATTTTTATGAACATGGCGGCCGTTTGCGGTCAGTCCAGGTGGGGCGCAAAGAGTTCCCGGTAGAGGCGGCGGGCGTTCTCCCGCGAGGGGGTGACCGCCGGGAACCCCCGGTAATCGCTGGTCGCCTGGATGTCCCGGACCAGGTCCAGCCGGTACTGGCTCTGGGAGTAGAACCAGCCCTGCTGCTGGTAATAAAGGGAGAGGTACTCCTGCTCGGTCTGGCCGGGAGTGGGAATGAGCAGGGCCCGGCGCTTGCCCAGTTCGGCCAGTTCCATCATGGTCGTGTACCCGGAGCGGGTGATGATGAATTTGGCCCGGCTCATCAGGGCCGCCATCTCCTCCCGGGTGGCGTGGTTGCGGACTTCGGTCCGCTCGTCCAGCTGGAAACGACGCGTTTCGGCGGGCAGGCCCAGCAGGATCACCTTGCGGCCGGGCAGCTTGGCCGCCTGCTGCAGGACCAGTTCTTCCAGCTTGGAACGCTGGGGTTCCGGTCCGGAGATGCTGATCAGGTAGTCGATGTCCTCGGCCGCCGCGACCGGGTCGACGCTGGAGAGGATGCCGGCGTAGTAGAGGCGTTCCTGGGTGGCCGGGAAGCGGTTCTCCGAGAGGAGGCCGCTCAGGGAGCCTTTTTCCGGCGGGTTGTCCGGCACGATCACCCGCCTGAAATTACGGTGGCAGGAGGAGTTGAACCGGGCCGAGATGTAACCGCCCGGCCGCAGGTAGTCGGGCACGTAGAATCTCAGCTGGTGGGAGATGAAGAAGGAGGGCACCCCGGGTGCGTGCACCCCGAAGCGGTTGTCGCTGATGATCAGGTCGCAGGGGTGTTCGGCCAGCAGGCGCCGGGTCGATTCGTGTTCCAGCCGGATGGCGTGGAGGATCAGCGGGATGTAGGCGATGAACTTGGCCAGAAAGTAACGGGTGGCCGTGTAGGGCGGCGGATAATCCTCCAGTTCAAAGAAATCGCAGTGCGGGAATTCCTGCTTCAGCAGTTCCATCGCCCGGCCGGAACCGGCGATCGAAACCCGGTGGCCGTGTTCGAGCAGTTCCCGGATGATCGGGATGTCGCGGGTGGCGTGGCCCAGGCCCCAGGAGAGCGGGCTGACCAGAATGCGGGACATGGTGGCGCGTCCCCGGTTAACCCAGTTCGAGATCCAGGTCCGGGTCCAGGTCGAGCTGGCGGTCGATGTGGCGGGCGGTCAGGTTCTGCTTCTTCAGGTAGAAGATGGCCGGCGCGCCGGTTTTGGAGATGGACCGGGCGACCACCCGGGCCGTCCGGTTGATGGGCGTCGATTTCTTGAGCCGGCTGCGGGTGAAGGTGTTGATGAAGCAGTCGATCGGCTTGATGCCGGTGTACTTGGTCTTTTCGATGGTGGTGATGTCGAGCTTGAAGATGAGCTCGATCCAGGCGTTCATCTCCTTCTTCAGGCTGTCCAGGGTCAGGTCCTGGGCCAGCAGGCAGGCGTTTCCGGCCCGGATGTTATCGTAGAACTCCCGGAAGGTTTCGCCCGGCGCGAAGGTCTGGGCCCGGCCCAGGTCGCCGATATGGGTGTCGGTGGCCGCGACCAGTCCCTTGCCGTACTTTCGGGCCAGTTTCAGGGTCAGGCGGTTCTTCTGCTTGACCCGGTGCATGTTATACTCCACGACCGGGAAGAGATGGATCACGTCCTGGATGACCGCATAGCTCGGCCGCTCCCGGGTTTCGAACCAGAAGGGGTGGTTGTAGATAAAGGGCAGGTCGGCCGACTTGAGATAGGCCACCAGCTTTTCCAGGTTGGCCTCGCGCCGAATGGCGTCCAGGTCCTGGAACTGGTCCCGGTTCAACTGGTAGACGTTGATGTGCAGGGTGTGCCCGACCCGCTTGCGGTCCCGGATCGTTATCTCCACGCCCGGTACCAGGCCCTCCCGGGTCCAGCCGATCCGATCGTAGGCGGCCATGGTGTCGTGGTCGGTAAAGGTGATGTAGCGAAATCCCTGGCGCCGGGCCTTTTCGTAGAGGGTCAGCGGATCCAGCGAGCGGGAGGGCAGCACGTCGTGGGAGAAGAAGGTATGGACGTGCAAATCGCTGGCGTGCCAGCCCCGGCGCAGGAATGTCTGTCCTTCTTCGAGGCTGATCAGGCGTTGTCCGAGGGATCGGGTTTCCTTGGTCATCGTCTCGTGGTTCTTCTTAATGTTTGGATTCAGTCCCGGGTTGGCCGGCGGCCGCTCTCTGGCGGCCGCCGGCCCGGATCCCGGTTTAGAACTGGATGTTGAATTCCCAGCGCAGGAAGGCGCAGGGATCAGCGCCGGCCGAGTAGAAATCGCCCGGTTTCAGGTACTCCAGCTGGAGATGGCCGGTAACCTTGGGATTGATGACGAAATTGAGCCAGAGCTGTGAGAGCCAGCCGCGTTCCCGGCCGTCGTTCGAGAAGACCGCGCTGGCGAGGTTGGTCTTCTCGTTGGCCCGCAGGTAGTTTTCGTAGAAGGTCAGGCTCAGTTTCGGGTTGAGGTTCAGCTTGACCCCGGCCCGGTAGAAGGTCAGGTTGGTCCAGTAACCGGGCCAGCCCTGTTCCGGGGCGTAGTTGTAAAGGTAGAGTTCGCTCAGCCACGGGAAGCGGGAGAAGAGCGGGTCGAAACCCTCGTTGTCGACGGTGCCGGCGTCATCGCCGGAGAGATAGACGAATTTGAACTGGAGTTCCGGCTGGAGACGGGCCGCTTCAAACTTCCGGTTGAGGAAAAGATTCAGTCCGGTCCCTTCCCGGTCGGTCGGACCGTCGTAATCGCCGAACTGGTAGGCCAGCTCGCCGCCCAGGTTCCAGGGACCCTGATTGTAGACGGTCCGCAGGCCGAGGGTATTGATCTCCAGGTCCGGAAGGGCGCCGCGGCTGTCCTCGGTCTTGTAAATATAGTAAGGTTCGAAGCGCAGGGGCTCGCTGTTCTGCAGCCGGCCGTAAAGGATGAGCGCCGCCTCGTCCGAGAAGTTCAGCAGTTTTTCCTTGTCGTTGTAAACCGGCAGGAATTCATCCTGGTCGGGGTTGTTCAGGAAGACCACGTCCAGGCTGTTGCGCTCGTTGATGCGCCAGGTGGCCTTGGCGGCGTTGAAATAGAAGGAGCGGCTGCCGTCGCCGGGGGTGCCGTCCATGACCAGGAATCCTTCGCCGAAGGTGCCAAGAAAATCCTGGCGGCCCAGGCGCAGATCCAGGGCGCCGCCGGCCAGGTTCTTGAGGTCGAGGTAAAGGTTATCGAAGAAGACCTCGTCACCCAGCCACTCATTATCGAAACGGTCGGTGTTGGAGTTGATGTAGTAACGCGACTCGTTGGTGAGTTTGGTGTACAGGCTGGCCTTTTCGGTGAACTGCCATTTTCCCCAGAGCGAAGTCTTGAGGCGGAAGTAATTTTCCTCCTCCAGGCCGGCCAGGTTCAGGTCCGTGGCGTTTTCCAGGTACTCCTGGCGGACCCGGAGGCCGAGTCCGTAATCAAACTTCCCGCCCGGTTCGGCCGCCCCGATTTCCGTGGCCAGCCAACCGAAGGCAAGCGCGACGAGCAAAAGCGCAATTCCCAACGAGACCTTTCTGCCCATCATCCCCCCCTTACGGTGTTGCCGTCGGCGCCGCTTCAGGCGCGGCCGGCGGTTTTGCTTCTGTTTCCGTTTTTGTTTCCGGGGCCGGTTCCGGCTTTGGCAGCGCCGGCGCGGCCGGCGCGGCGGTCGCCGGGTAGCGGTTCGGCCAGTAAACTTCGAAGGCGTTGGTGTTGTCGAGGCTGACCTGGGTCACCCGTCCTTCGGCCACCTGGACCGGCAGCAGCCAGACGGCGATGTCACGGTTGCGGAAGGTCCGATAGACGCCCAGGTAGTAGGTGCCGGGTTTCAGGTAGCGGAGATTGAAGGCGCCCCGGCCGTCGGTCTTCTTGCTGAGGACCGCGGTTCGTACCTGGCTCACCCCCAGGCGTCGGCCGTCTTCGATCGCCCGGATCAGGTAAAAGGCGCGGTGCTGGTGGTAGGCCCGTTCCGGCTGGCGGTCCTTGGCGGCGGCCCGCCGGGCCAGGATTTCGACCGCCTCCAGGTCGGGCGTTTCGTTCAGCAGGACCACCTGGGCGTAACCGAGCGGAAGAGCCTTGCCCTGGATTTCGACCTGTCCGCCGCCCAGGATGCTGCCGTCGGCCGCGGCCGGGGCCGGCTGGAGCGCCAGCGCGAGAACCGCTCCGGCCAGCAGCAAAACCTTGAAGCCCCCTTCCGCCCGGGGGGGCGTTTCCGGACCGAGCGGATTTAGTTTGAGTTTCATATTCATCTATAATATAATAAACCCGTAAAAGGGGTCAAATAGGGGCGCGGCGGCCTTCGATTCGGGGCGCCGAGGGTCCGGACTCGGCTCGGGCGCTGCGCCGCGGGGGAAAGGTACGCTTAAATCCGGCGCGCGGCTAACTCGCCGTCCGCTTGGGGCCGGAAGGCGGCCGTCGCGGCC
>JAKJFK010000131.1 GCA_022704925.1 candidate division TA06 bacterium
TTCCGGCCTTCAACCGGCGGCAGGTTGATGTAGCAGAGTTCGGCCAGGTCGGTCCCGCCCTGGCGATCCCGCACCACCGCGCTGAAAACGCCCCAGCGGCCGGCGGCCAGGTTGACCGTCCGCTCCCGGCCGGACCACAACCTCGTCCCGGTGGTCGCGTACCAGGATCTCCAGGTCGGCCGGCCAGGCCTTCCGGTCATGGTTGGCCAGGGTCAGAACGGCCGGCGCCCTCTCCCGGTCGTGGTAGATGTTGGCCAGGGCGGTGCCGGCCAGGCCGGCCTCGTAGCGGGACCGGGCCTGGTAATCGGCACCGGCCGCCAGCCCGACCGAAACCGCGTCCACGAAGACGCGGACCGGCTTCCCGGGAACCTCCGGCCGGATGATCAGCGAGTAGGCCCCCTCCGGATCCGGGGGCAGCACGGCCTCGCCATTGAAACGCTGCCACTGATCAGTCACCGCCGCCTTGAGGACGCCGGCCTCGCGCCGGGCGGTATTCTGGACCGCGACCGAGACGCTGATCGGCGCCGTGCTCTTCAGGTAAAGCGAAACCGGCACCTTCTCGCCGGCGGCGCCCCGGAAGACGCCGCTGCAGATGCCGGCGGTCTGGAAGGCGCTCGACAGCTGGGGCAGTTCCAGGCAGCGGCGGCCGTGGGCCGCCCCTTCGACCAGGTTTGCGGGCTGGAGCGGATCGCCGAAGTTAAACCAGGTCGTGGTGGTCCCGACCTCGAAGGAACCGTTGGCCACCCGGTTGCCGGTCAAGGCCGGGCCGGCGGCCGCCGGTTTCCCGGACTCTGCCTCCGGCCGGCCGACTCCCTGCCGGCCGCCGCTTTCTATCACCTGCAGTTCCAGGTCGTCGGTAATCACCATTCTGTCCAGCATGATGGTCGGAATCGGGTAGCTGGGCACGTCGCCGATGTTATGACGTTCAATCTGCAGGCTCTTGATGGTAATCCGGCTGGCCGGCCGGTCGAGGACCAGGTCATGCGGGACGACCGCGTAATCGCGGACCCGGGCGATGTTCTCATCCCAGGTGACCGTCCACTTCTGGTCGCCTACGGCCACCTCCAGGCTGTTCTTGCCACCGGACCGCATCTTGAGCAGGTAGAGAAAGAAGCGGTACCGGCCGGCCGGCAACGGCTCTTTGAAGGTGCAGGTGGTCTCGGCGCCGACCGACTGGGCGTCGCAGATGAGGCCGGCGTAACCACTGAAGTAACGCTGCTCCATGGCGTACCAACCCTGGCCGCTGCTGGTGTGCCAGTCCGGGTAGAGCGGCACCCGGTCGAAATCCTCGGCCTCGATGTCCAGCCGCACCGCGCCGGCGGCCGGAGCAGCCAGCAGACCCGTCAGGCATAAAATGCCAAAGACCGCCGTCAACAAAATTCCCTTCATCCTTCACCCCCTGTTATTAAGATTGAAAATCCAAGAAATCCCGTTTGATCTTAACATTGTAAAAATTTATTTTAACCGCCGGCCGACCGGAAATCAAAAAATTTTCAGCGCGGCGCGGGTAATTTCCCGAGCAGCGCCTCGTGCACCCCGTAACGGAGGTCCAGTTCCGCCTCCAGGCCGGCCGCCTCGTAAGTGCGGCCGAACAGATCCCGGGTGACCAACCGCAATCGGTTCAAATCCTCCCGCAACCGACCAGACTCGGCCGCCAGCCGACCCGAGAGCACGGCGGCGGCGAAGTCCGCGTAGAAGGCGACCAGGTCGATCCCTTCCAGCCAGAAATCGAGGTTGTCAGCGTTGCGCCGGGCCCGGTCGCGCAGGCCGGAAATGATCTCCCGCGCCTCCCGCAGCGAAGTCCGGGCCGTCGCCGCCCGGCCGGCCAGTTCGGAATGCTTCTCCCCGGGGAAGAAAACCTCCAGAGGGTCCCGACCCTCGGCCAGCAATCCGGCGGCCAACTCCAGGTGGCGGGATTCGCTCAGGGACGGACGAACCCCGGCCAGTTCCATGGCCCGGCCGAATTCGGGCGCGGCCGCGCCGTAAAATTCGGCGGTGAACTCGCGGCTGAAGGCCGCCAGGTCGAAGGGGCCTTCGCGGCGCCCGGCATAAGCGGCGGCGAAGGCGGCCGGCAGTCCCAGTTCCGGGTGATGGCGACGGGCCGCCCAGGAGGTGACCAGGGTGCCCAGCCCGACGGCGCGCCCCTTACGGGCCGAGTAGAAGACATTGGCCAGGTGGAGCTGGTTGAAGGGCAAACCGGCCGAGTCACCCCAGCACCGGCTGGACGAGGCGGCGATGACATTGAACCCCCGGTCAACCAGGGCGTCAACGTAGCCGAAACCCCGGAAGAGCCCGTCGGCCGGGGTCCGTTCATCCACGAAGTACTTTTCGAAACGGGACTTGAACTCCGGGTCCTCCCGGCTCCGGTATGCCTCCCAATCGAGTTCCCCGACCCCCCAGCGGCGCAGGCGCGGCCAACGCTCGCCGCCGGTCGAATAATCCCAGTCCATCAGGACCACCCCGGCCGGGGTCTGCTCCAGCACATCCAGGTAGGTCAGGAGCATGTCGGCCCAGACGACCGGCCGCAGTCCCCGGCCCAGCAGGTACTCCCAGAGCGGCCGCAGGTGGCCCAGGTAAAGGCCGCCCGGCTCCCGGCCGGCGGCCCGGCCGGCCGCGCCCAGATTCCGGGTCTCGTCGCCGCCGACATGGAAGAAACGCCGGGGCTGAAAGACCTCGATCGTCTCCGCGAAAATCTCCTTCAGGAAGTCCCGGGCCGCCTCTGAAACCGGGTCGTAGAGGTTCAGGTGCTCCGGGCTCTGGCGCAGGTGGGCATACTCGGGCAGCCGTAATACGGATTCGGCGTGGCCCAGGGACTGGAAGAGAGGGACCACCTCGAGGCCGCGCCCCTCCAGGCGCCGGACCAGGGCCGCGGTCGCCTCCGGGCTCCAGGCGTCCGGGTGGGCCAGGCACGGGTGCTTGCGGAAGCGCAGCTTGTCTTCAAACTCGTAAAGAACCTGGTTGAAACCCCAGCCGGCCAGGATTTCGGCCATCCGGTCGAAATAGGCCTCCCGCCACATCGCCCGCTTCAGGTCGAATTGGAAGCCGAGTATCTTGTCTCGAAGCATCGAAAAACCTTCGATTCCTTGCCGGAAACAACCGGAAAACCGCCCGGTTTACTCCGCGAAGTAAAGGCTGCCCAGACGGAAGGGGTTGTCGGCCGCCCAGATC
This sequence comes from candidate division TA06 bacterium, assembly GCA_022704925.1. Classification (GTDB taxonomy): domain Bacteria; phylum Ratteibacteria; class UBA8468; order MWAK01; family MWAK01; genus MWAK01. The sequence goes on from JAKJFK010000131.1 coordinate 3,169, forward strand.
AGTTCCGAAAATTCCGGCCGGTACTGGTCCGGCCCCTGGTACTTCCGGTTGTAATCGGCATCCGAGGCGACCAGGTTAAGACCCAGCAACCGGCCGACCGGGCTGCCGCTGATGCCCAAAGTTTTCAAAGGCACGGCCAACTCGACCGTCCAGCCGTGGGCGTGGCGGCCGACGGCGGCCGTAACCGGCTGGCGCCGTCCCTGGCTGACCAATTCGGCGTTCACCCGGTCGGGCGCCGGCAGCTTCACTTCGACCAGGTAATCATCCTCGTCCTCGGCCGCCCGGCCCAGGTCCTCCACCGGCCGGGTATCCAGCCGCAGCCGCAGGCCGTCGTAAAGACCGCGGCCGGCCTGCTCCGGCGGCGCGATATCATCGTCATTGATCTGGAAGGCGAAGTAGAGGTTTTCGGCATCGTAACCGGCCGAGAAGCCGACCTTGAAATCATGCCAGGGCCGGTGATTGATGAAGTGGCCGCCGGAGAGAATGTGCAGCTGGCGCCGGGTGGGCGGGCTGTTCTCGCCCCAGTCAACATACATCCAGGCGGAGGAACGGTCCGACCACTCCGGCAGGTTTCCGTCCAGCCGTACCGGCCGGGCCGTCTTCAGGCAGTTGAGCAGCCAGGCCCCCTTTTCGTTCTCCAGCGGCCGGGTAAGGAACGGGTTCGCCTGGGGTGCGCTGCTATCCAGCCGGCCGGCGCCGGCCGCCAGCCCCGACCGGGGCTGGCTGTCCAGATTGGCGGTCACGATCGCCCGAACCAGCTGGCCGTCCCGGACCAGGAAGAGCGGTCCGGTGAGCAGGCCGTCGACCGGCGGCAGGAGTTGCGCGCCCCGGACCGCTTCGTCCAAACGCTGCGGTCCGGCGCCCCGGTCGTAGAGATAGACCGGCTGCCCGGAGAGGGTCAGGATCACTTCCTGGGGGCCGCCTTCCAGGGCGGCCGGCTCGACCGGGTTCTCGAACCAGTCCAGTATCTCCAGGCCGCTTTTGGGCAGGTCCAGCTTCAGCCGCTGGCCGTTACCGGTCAGGAGATAGCCCCGGCGGCCGGCTTTGTTGAAGCCGTAAACCACGCAGCTGTCATACTCCAGGAAGGGGTAATAGACCGGCTCCGGGTCCGGCGTCAGGGCCGAGAAGATGTTGCCGGCCATCAGGAAACCGATGGCCTGGGCCTTGAAGGAGCCGTCGAAATCGAAGAATGAGTAGTCCGGGGAACGGGTGGCCGAAAAGGAGTTGTAGCGGAAGATATAGGGGGCCACGGTGTCGGCCCGCTGGAGGAAGAAACAGCGGACCATCTGCCGGTAGATGGCGGCGGCCTGGCCGGCCCAGTCGTCCCGGGGCCGGTTGAGGCGGTAGAAGGTATTGGCCGTGGCGAAGATGCCGGTAACCCAGTTCTCCTTGTTGTACATCTCCTTGAGGCGGCCGAGCTTGAGGGCGTGCCAGTAGGGAACCCCGCCGACCGAGCCGCCGACCGCGTCGAAGACGTCCCGGCCGCCCAGCTCGATCAGCTCCTCGAACCAGGGGCCGTCGGCGCTGGTGCTCACCTTGATCTCCGGATCGACCGATCGGGCCGCCTCCCGGGCGCTGCGCAGCACTTCCAGGTACATGAAGGCGGTGTTGCCGCCGCTCACCTCGTCGTCCACCACCCAGCGCCGGTAGGCCTTCCGGTAATGGCCGACCACCTCCCGCACGTGGTCGCGCCAGATGTCGTCCTTGAGGTAGGTCACCTCGTCCACCACCCGGCCCCGCATGGCAACCGGCGGATCAACCTTCTTCGGGGTGTCGTAGGCCCAGCTGAAGTCCCCTTCGGCATTGAAGTACTGCAGGTTGCCGATCCCCTCCAGGCCGGACTGCTCGAGCCAGTCGGCCTTCTCGTCGAACCAGCCGAACCGGTCCGGGGCCGGCCGCAGGTAACTGAGGCGGTGGAGGGTGTCG
>JAKJFK010000132.1 GCA_022704925.1 candidate division TA06 bacterium
GGCATCCGCCGATGTCCAGCCGGCCGGACGCAGCGCGTTGGAGGTGAGGTCGAAGATGGCCCCGGAGCCGGCCCGCCATCGTTTGCCGCCCTCCTCCGGGTAGGCCGCGTACAATTCGTAAAGTTTCCGGTTGTCCCGGTCGAGCATCAGGAGGTGCCGGTCTCCGGAAGCCGTCGGCCCGCCCTCGATCGGGGGATTGGCCGGGATCGGGTAGGGGGCGGAATCGCTTTCGGCCGCGTATTCGAAGGAGACGGGCACCTTCGGCTGGGTACCGGGGACGATGACGTAAGGAATGCCGATGGGAGCGTTATTCCAGACGGTTCCGAAATCGGGATGGAGTCCCTTGTTCAGGCCGATGGAAGCGATTAGGGCCGCGGAATTCGGGTCGGCCGGCAGTCCGGAGACATCCTGGTTCCAGGGGTTGTCCACCGGGAAAGGCCGGTATCCTTTAAGCGAGGCGTTTACTCCCAGGAGCGGCCGGACGTCCCCGGCGGCGGCCGGGAATGGCCCGTTCAGGATCAGCCAGCCGGTAAAGAGTAATCGGAGAATGACGCTTCTTCTCATCCAGCCTCCCGGTCCCAGGTGAAAATGGCCGTCATTTTTTCGGGCAGCCCCGGCGCAAGACCACGCAGATTTCGGCGCCGAACTCCCGCTTCTGCCAGTTGCGAAGTCCTTCGACCTGGTCCAGGGCCTCCGGGGTAAGCGGCCGCCTGGCCGCCAGGGCCTGGATCATGCTGGTGGTGCAGACCAGGCTGCAGTCCAGCCCGAGGGCCGCGGCCCGGCGGTTCCGCCATTCCTTCAGGTTCTGCACGCTGAGCGGCGACCAGTTGCTTTTGCCGGATCGGCGCCGTTCGCCTTTCGGGTAGACCGGCAGCCGCGATTCGGGTAATTCCAGGCCGCTTCTTACCGCCGAGAGAACGGCCGCCCGGAACTTTTCGCTCCGCCGGCCCAGGCCTTTGATGCGGAGCAGGGCCTGGTCCGTCTCCGGCCTCTGCTGGATGATCTGGCGTATCGCGTCGGGGTCCAGCACCTTGAAGGGGGGGCGGTCCCTTTCCTGAGCCAGGGACTCGCGCATCTGCAGGATAGCCTCGAGAATGGCCAGGCTCCTGCGATCCATGACCGCGGCCCCCCGGAACCGGAGGTGGAGCGGTCCGTTCTCGCGTCGCCGGTCCGGCGCCCGGGCCAGCAGGTCGCATTCCTCCTCGACCCAGTCCAGGCGGCCGAGTCGTTTCAGGTCTTCTTTCATCATCTCCGCCAGCCGGATCAGCCAGTGAACGTCGGCGGCGGCGTAGGCGAGCATCTCGTCCGGCAGCGGCCGCTGCGACCAGTCATCCTTCTGGAATTTCTTGTCGAGTGAGACACCGAAGCGCTTGGCGAGGACGTCGGCCAGTCCGGAGCGGGCCATGCCGAGGAAGCGGGCGGCCAGCTCGGTGTCGAAGATGGGCGGGCAGTTTATTCCCAGCCGGCCTCTTATCAGCCGGATGTCATAATCCGAACCGTGCAGGATCTTTTCGACACCCGTATTCCCAAGTATGGCCGAGAGGGGGGAGAGGTCCTTGATCTTGAGGGGATCGATCAGCCAGGTCCGGCTGCCGTCCGAGACCTGGGCCAGGCAGAGGGTGTCTCCGTAATGAAACATGGAGTCTCCCTCGAGGTCAAGGGCGATGCTTCTGGCACCGGCCAGAACCTGGGCCGCCTTTTTAAGTTCTTCATGCGTTTCCACCATCTGGTACTTCATTTTGCCTGGCAGGTCTGGCATCGGATCTCCGTTCGATTCGGGTAAGCAGGATTTAAGTTTTTAATCCGGGTTGGCCGGTCTTCGCCGGGAAGGACCGGGGCGGTATCCAACTGAATACGCCCCCGTCTTTTTGCGAAGGCTGTTTTGAAAGATACCCGGCGTCGGCCTCTGGGCCGACGCCGGATCGTATTGTGCCGGTTTCGATTGACTTTCCGTGAATTTTTTGACGTCAAAAAGCGACATTCCTTACCGTTTGGGAGCCCTGGTTTATGTCTATGTCGTAGACGCGGGTGGTTAATCCGTAACTTGAGGCGACCAGCGAATAGCTTCCTTCCGGCAGGATAACGGTGTACGTCCCGCCTCCGCCGACGCTGACGGATTTGATTTCGACCTGGGTTTCCGACCCGTCAATGGTGACCGTCTGCCTGAAACTGAGCACGCCATACCGGTCTTCATCGCCACCCGGGATGGATACGTTCCCGGTGACCGTGCCGGTGTCGGTACCCGTGATCTCGAAACTCCGGGAGTAGTTTCCGCCGGACTGGGTGACGAGACCCGTCTCCGTCGGGGCGAAATCGTCGAGATAGGCCACCAGGTTGTAAGTCCCGGGCTGGACGAAGAGGGCGTAATTGCCTTCGGCATCGGTTACCGTTGCCGCCCGGACGGTCACCGCGTCTTTCGGGTCGCCGGCGCCGGGGTTGTAGACCTGGGCGCTTACGACCACGCCGCCGGCCGGTTCGCTGGCGTCGGCATCGGTAACTTCGCCGTTGATGATGGAGTATTCCTCGGTGTTAAGTATTTTGATCGTGGGCTTCAGAAGCCACTGGCCGCTGCTGCCTGCTTTGACCACCGACCGGGCGGCATCGAAATCGAGGATGAGTTCGGTGGTTCCGTTCAGGCTGATGTCGAAGCCCTGGATGATCTTGACGCCGGTCTGCAGGCCGCTTGGGACCTTCAACGCGTGGTAATGGCCGGCCTCGTCGATTACATAGTTGGCGAAGGGGTGGGCGGCGCTGAAAATATTGGTGCCGTTGTCCGGTTCGGTCCCGATGATCAAGCGCATCTGCGAGTAACGGCCCGGCTCCAGGTAGGCGATGCCGAGCGATTGGCGCACTCCGTTAACCAGTTCGAGCAGGTTATAGGTGGCGCGCGGCCTGGCCACGGTCAGCCAGCTGTCCGTTTCGGTCTGGTCATCCTCGTGCACCTGGCTGACCTGGATTTCGCCTATGGTGACGTAGACGGCCTGGTAGGTTTCGTCGAAGGCGTCCGTCAGGTAAAGAGCCAGGTTTCCCGAGGAGTTGCTGCTACTGCCGCCGCCCCCGCCGCAGGCGGCTCCGAAAGCGACTAACATCCCGGCCATTCCCAGCGCCAGCAATCTGTAAAAGCGGTTACTTTTCATGATTCCCGCCTCCTTCTTTCCATCAAGTTTGAAACTCGTGCGGACAAGGTTGTTGCCCGGGGGCTTCGTCGCACGTTCGTGCCCCTTTTTACTCTATTAAATCACTTCAATGGCTTGGAAATCAACCCTTGGTAAGGAGAAGGGTGCGGCGTCAACCCCATTTCCCGGGTCTCGTGATATTCGTTCCGGGCCGAATCCTGGGAATTCATGGGAAAAAGAGGCGGGAAATGTGATCTTTCTCGGGGCCCCGGTCAACCTCGTTTTGAAAGATGCGAAACCGCTGATTTGCTGGGCCAACAGCGGCCGCCAGGGTCAGGATGCGCTTTTTTGCCTTCGGCCGCTCCCCCCGGTTACAATATGTAAAATAATGGCCGGGAGCAACCGGGTTGATTCCCATTCTCCGGGATGGCTGGTCTCCGGTTGCCTTTAGCGAAGGAGAGCGGAGAAACTTATGAAACCAGAAAAGCCCTTGAAGTTTGCCGTTTCAATGGCGGCCTGCCTGGCGGCCGGAGCGATCGGTTCCATCTTCACCGCCTCTTCCGTGGGCGGCTGGTACCGGACGATCGAGAAGCCCCCTTTCAACCCGCCGTCCTGGTTGTTCGCGCCGGTCTGGACCACCCTGTACCTCATGATGGGCGTCTCCCTGTTCCTGGCCTGGTCTTCCCGGGGGCGTCCGGCGGCGGAAAAGGATCCGGCCCTGGTCGTTTTCGCGGTGCAGCTGGGTCTCAATATCCTCTGGTCGGCCTTCTTCTTCGGCCTGGAGAATCCCGGGCTGGCCTTCCTGGAGATACTGATTCTCTGGGCGGCGATCCTGGCCACGATCATCCTGTTCAGGAAGTTGTCGTCCCTGGCGGCCGGCCTGCTGCTGCCTTACTTGTTGTGGGTTACCTTCGCCTCCGTCCTGAACGGTTCGATCTTCTTCCTGAATCTTCCTTGAAACGGAAGTTCCGGGCGGCAATTTAATGGTGTTTCGGCCGGCCAACCGGCCAAGGGAAGGGGAAATGAAAGAGGCCAACTACCGGAACTTCCTGAAGGACGCCATCCGCAAGGAGCTTGATTTTTCAGGAACCGAACAGAACCGGGGGCTGCCGCCGCCGCCCGTTGAAAAGCCCTTTCCGGCCGGCGGCCGGGTAATCGCGCTGCCGGGGCCCGATGCCTGGCCTAACCTGGGAAGCCTGACCGTCCGGGAGGCCATCGAGGGGCGGAAATCCGTCCGCAATTACAGCCGGGCCCCGCTGGCCCTGGACGAACTCGCCTTTCTTCTCTGGGCCACCCAGGGAATCCGCAGCCGGGTGATCAAAGGGCATGCCTTTCGGACGGTTCCCTCGGCCGGCTGCCGCCACTCCTTCGAGACCTACCTGGCCGTCTTTCGCGTGGCCGGGCTCGAAAAAGGCCTTTACCGTTACCTGCCTCTAAGCCATTCCCTGCTCTGCCTGGAGTCGGTCAAGGACCTCGAGACCGCCGCGGCCGAAGCGGCCCTTGGCCAGGGATTCGTCGGCGCCGGTGCCGTCACCTTCATCTGGACGACGCTCCCCGCGCGCATGGAGTGGCGCTACGGGCCGGCCTCCTACAAGGTGATTGCGCTGGATGCCGGCCATGTCTGCCAGAATCTTTACCTGGCCTGCCGGGCGGTGGGGGCCGGGACCTGTGCCATCGCCGCCTACGACCAGGAGAAGGCCGATGCGCTGGTCGGAGCGGACGGCCGGGAGGAGTTCGTCATCTACCTGGCCCCGGTCGGCAAGCTGCCCGAGCGCTAAGGCGCCTCAGAAGATCCGCCGGAAGTTGTGGCAGTAAGGGCGCCGTCCGTTCCTGCCGTAGTAATCCTGGTGGTATTCCTCCGCCTTCCAGAAGACGGAGAGCGGCCGGATGCTGGTCGTCACCCGGTAACC
>JAKJFK010000133.1 GCA_022704925.1 candidate division TA06 bacterium
AGTCCCAGGGCGCAGGGGCAGGCGATGATCAGGACCGAAATGAAAGTCTGCAGCGCCAGGGAAGTTTCCTCCCCCCGGATCAGCCAGAAGAGCAGTACCGCGATGGCCGTAAAGAGTACGGCGGGCACGAAGAAGGCCGCGATCCGGTCGGCCGCTTCCTGGACCGGCGCCTTGGAGTTCTGGGCGGTTTCCACCAGGCGGATGACCTGGGCCAGGAAGGTCTCCCGGCCCACCCGCACGGCCCGGAAGCGGAAGGCTCCCGACAGATTGATGGTGCCGCCAATGACCTGGCTGCCGGCTGTCTTCTCGACCGGGATGCTTTCACCGGTGACCATTGATTCGTTTACCGAGGAGTCGCCTTCGGTTACCACGCCGTCAACCGGGATCCGGCCGCCGGGCCTGACAACCAGAATGTCGCCGGGAGTGATGGCCGCCACCGGGACTTCCCGCTCCCGGCCGGATTGGATCCGAACGGCGGTCGGCGGCTGCAGGGCGATCAGTTTTTGAATGGCCTCAGAGGTCCGGCCCCGGGCCCGGGCCTCGAGGAATTTCCCGAGCAGGATGAAGGCGAGCAGAAAGGCGGCCACCTCGTAGTAAAGGTGGGGGGGTGCCGTCAACGGGCCGCTCCAGACCCGGATTGATTGGAAGAGGCTGTAGAGATAGGCGGTGCCCACGCCGAGAGTGATCAGCGTGTCCATGTTGGCCGCCCGGTTCCTGAAGAGGCCCAGCACTCCCGGTCGGTAGAAGATCGTTCCGGCCCCGATGACCGGGGTGGCGAGCAGGAATTGGAGAAGAACCAGGAACTGGTGGGTGCGCATCGGCAGGTCCGGCCAGAGCATACCGGCCATGGCCACGGCCATCAGCGGAACCGCGAAGGAAATGGCAAAAATGAAGCGGCGGCGAAGCCCGTCAGCCCGTTCGGCCCGGGTCTTCCGGTATTCGCCAGGTTTTTCCGGTTGCAACTCCACCGGTTCGTATCCGGCCGCGCGGGTCACCCGAAAGATTTTTTCCGGGGTTACCCGGTCCGGGTCATAATCGACCGTCGCTTTTTCCTCGGTCAGGTTGACGCTGACCTGGCCGACGCCGCGGATTTTCCGCAACGATTTTTCGACGGTTCGAACGCAACTGGCGCAGTGCATTCCCAGCACGCCGAAAGTAACCTGGTTGTGTTTTTTCTCTTGCTTCATGCCGGGTTGTGCGGAACCGTCCGCGCCGGGTTCCGGGCTCGGACCGGCCTCAAATGAAGTAGAAGATGGCGGTGACCAGTAGGTCGGCCAGGATGGTGATGAAAAGCGAAACCACTACTGCGGTGGTGGTCGCCCGTCCGACTCCCTTGGCGCCGCCTTCGGCGTGGAAACCCTCGCGACTTGAGACAATCACGATGATCATGCCGAAGAGAAAAGCCTTGAGAATCCCGATCATGATGTCCCGGAAGAGCACGAACCGGAAGGCCTGGTAGAGGTAAAGCCCGCTGCTCAGATTCATGGTCGTGGTGCCGACCAGGTAGCCGCCGAAGATCATGAGCGCGTCCGCCATGATGGTCATGATGGGCAGCATTACGCCGGCCGCCACGAATTTGGGCAGGACCAGGTATTCGACCGGGTCGACCGCCAGCGTCTGGAGGGCGTCCACCTGTTCGGTGATCTTCATGGTCCCGATTTCGGCGGCGATGGCCGCGCCGACCCGACCGCAGAGCAGGAAGGCTACCAGGACCGGACCCAGTTCCCGAACCGCCGAAATGGAGACGATGGTGGCCACGTAGAACTCGCCGCCGGTCAGTTTTAAGGGCACGGCCGATTCCATGGCTACCACCATGCCCATGAAGAGCGAAATCAGGGCGACCGTCCAGAAGGAACGGTTGCCGAAGATTTCGCATTCGACCAGGGTGGAGGTGAAACGGAGTTTACCGGAAAAGAGGGCCCAGAGGACCCTTGCCAGCAGGATGGTCAGCGATCCGATGTAATCAACGAAGGCCAGGAGACGGTGGCCGATGGTTGCCACCAGCCCGCGTTTTTTTTGCTTCATTTTTCCAGCGGTTCGGCAAACAGCATGCGACCGGTGCTGGTTTGAATGGTGTTGGCGATGACCACCTCAACCGATTCTCCGATGCGGCGCCGTCCGCCTTCCACCACCACCATGGTCCCGTCGTCGAGATAGCCGACTCCCTGGTTCTCCTCACGTCCCTCCTTGACGATCTTGACCAGCAGGTGTTCACCCTGCAGGTAGCGCGGCTTGAGAACGGTCGCCAGGTTGTTCAGGTTAAGAACCTTGATGTTCTGGACCTCGGCAATCTTGTTCAGGTTGTAATCGTTGGTCAGAATCCGGGCGCCCGATTGTTTGGCCAGATGAATGAGCTTGGCGTCAACGCTCTCGATCTCCGGGAAATCGATGTCGTCGATCTGCACGTCGGCCAGCGCGTCCTTCTTCAGCCGGTTGAGGCTTTCGATGCCGCGGCGGCCCCGCTGGCGCTTCAGATCGTTGGAGGCGTCGGCGATGGTCTGCAGTTCACGCATCACGAAGCGGGGAACGATGAGCCGATAGTCCAGGAAATTGGTGTGGATGAGGTCAACCAGGCGTCCGTCAATGATGACATTGCTGTCCAGGATAAGAGGCGGCTTCTTGTTCTCTTCGGAAAGGTGGCCGGTGATGATCGTGGACCACTTGCCGCTGTATCTCAGGGCGATCATGACGCCCAGGTAAGCGAGCAGGTAGTAAAGCAGGACCCGGACGAAGAGCTTGGTGGATTCGGCGGCCGGGATCAGAAAGATGAAATCGAAGATGAGACGCGCCGAGACCAGACCGGTGATCAAACCCATCATGCCGACCAGGATACGCCGGGCCGGGACGTTTTCCAGCGCCATTTCGATGACGATGACCGCCAGACCGGCGCCCAGACCATAAAGGGTGCCCCAGAGTCCGCCGGCATCGGGAGAAAGGAAGAACCCGGAAATCATGGCGAAAAGAACAAAAAAACTTCTCAGTATTACGATACCCATAACATTCTCCTCGATACAACCTTTTGAACAGGATGCCTGCCGAAAGACGGCCGGGAACGTTTTTATTTTGAGCCGGGGCGAAGCAGACGCCACGGTTTGGCCCGGATTTCGCTTACGAAACCGGTGACTTCGTTGTAAAGCTCGTCGCTTTTAAGGAACTTCCCGACGCTGCCCCGGCCGGATTGAACGTCCGAAGCCAAGGCATCCAGGTTCTCCGAAGCCGCCTTGAACTGGGTGGCCGCCGCTTGAAATTCTTCAAGTGAGCGGTTCAGCTTTTGAACCGAATTATCGAGTTTCAGGTAGAGTTCGGGAGAAGAAATGAGTTTCCCGACCGAACTTTCGTCACTCTGGGTTTTTTCCAGCAGGGAGACCATTTCTTTGGTCGATTGGGCCAGGCCGGCCGAAGCCAGCTGGAAGTTGAGCAGGGTCTGGACCAGGAAAGGCCGACTCTGATTGACCAGTCCCTGGGTGGAGGCCATGAGCTCCGAGGCCTGGGCGGAGGCCTCTTCCAGCTTGAGGGCGGCCGAGTTAATGGATTCCATGGTTTGAGTGGTCTGTTCGGCGACATTCTTGATGGAATCGACGGTATTGACGATATCCTGCTTGAATTTCGGGTCATTGATGACCCGGTCAAGTGATTTGGCAAGGTCGCGCACATTTCGGCCCAGTTCTTCGCCCAGGGTGAGCAGCCGATCCATGGGCATCGGTTCTTCACCGTAAATGTACGATTTCGGTTGGATCAGCGGCGTATCGGTAATTGGGGTCGGCATGATTTCCAGGTATTTTTCACCGATCAATCCATAGCTGCGGATGAGGAACTTCGAGTGGTGCCCAAGCTTGACGCTCCGGTCCAGGTAAAGGGTCAACAGAACCAACGGCGCCTTTTCGTAATCGATGCTGACCTTTTTAACCTCGCCGACCCGGACGCCGCTTACCCGGACCGGGGCGCCCCGGTCCACCCCGGCCACGTATTGGAAGACGGCGGTCAATTCGTAACCGCCCCGGCGCAGGTTGATTTCGCCCTTGATCACCGCGTAAACCAGGATCAGCGAGATGGAGATGATGACGAAGAGTCCGACGCGCAATTCCAGGGTAATCTTCTTCATGGGCTGATTCCCTTGATCCGGAAAAAATTGCTGACCAGCGGGTCGGAACTCTGCTGCAGTTCCTCCAGGGGGCCGAAACCGACGATGCGGCCCTGGTCAAGCAGGCCGACCCGTTCGGCCAATCCCTGCATGAAAAGCAGGTCATGCGAGACGATCAGGGCGGTGGTGCCAAACTGCTTGTGTATGGAGCGCATCAGGTCCTTGATGCCTTCAGAGGTGACCGGGTCCAGTCCGCTGCTTGGTTCATCGTAAAGGATGATCTTCGGGTTGAAGAGCAGGGTGCGGGCCAGGGCCACCCTTTTTTTCATGCCTCCGCTGAGTTCTTCCGGGTAAAGATCCCCGGTTCCTTCCAGGTCAACCAGCTTCAGGGCCTGCTCCGCCTCCCGCCGGACCTGCTCGGCGCTCTTCCGGGTGTGTTCGAGAAAGAAAAAGCCGACGTTTTCCCAGACGGACATGGAATCAAAGAGAGCGTTGCCCTGGAAGACCATGCCGATCTGCATTCTCAGGTTGTACCAATCCTGGGCCGAGTAACCGGAGGTGTCTTCACCGTTGATGGTGATGCGCCCCCGGTTCGGTTTCAGGAGTCCGATGACGCTTTTCAAGAGTATGGTCTTGCCTACCCCGCTGGTACCGGCGATGATCGTATTCCGGTTCGCCTCCACCTTGAGGTTGACGCCCTGGAGAACCGGCTCTTCGTCGAAGCCGATCCACAGGTCTTCTATTTCAATGGCATTCATGCTTTTTGCATTGTATATAAAACAGGAGCCCTCATATTTATTTACTAAAGAAGTTTACCATAAAGAGGCGGTACCATCAAGGGGGGCGCGGCGGTCTTCGGTTCGGGGCGCCGAGGGTCCGGACTCGGCTCGGGC
>JAKJFK010000134.1 GCA_022704925.1 candidate division TA06 bacterium
GCGGCCGGCCTTGATCAGCCGGCTCAGCAGCTCCGGCGAAGCCAGCGGCCGGGCGGCGTCGTGCACCAGGACCACCCGGCTCCCGGTCGGCAGGACGGCCAGGGCGGCGGCCACCGAGTCGCGGCGGCGCGAACCGCCGGCCACCAGCGCGGCCAGTTTCCGATAGCGGCGGGTGGGCAGCAGGCGCCGGACCCGCTCCAGGCGGTCGGCGGCGGCCACCACCACCACCGCGTCAATCCCGGGATGGGAATCGAAGAGTTCGACGCTGTAGGCCAGGAGGGGGCGGCCCGCCAGTTTCACGAAGGGTTTTTCCTGGCGGCCCGACAGGCGCTGACCCCGCCCGGCGGCCACGATGACAGCGGTTACCATGTCTGACAAGGGATCGGCAGGAAAGTCCGGCCGCCGCGCTGGCCGGGGGCCGTCAGGAAGCCGTCTCCTCCCGTTCGGCGCAGTTTTCGAAACGGGTGTACTGCTTGATGAAGGTCAGGTTGAAGTTGTCGGTGGGACCGTTGCGCTGCTTGGCGACGATCAGTTCGGCCAGCCCCTCGTTCTCCGGGACCGGGTTGTAGAACTCCGGCCGGACCATGAGCAGCACCACGTCGGCGTCCTGCTCGATCGAGCCGCTTTCGCGCAAGTCGGAGAGCTGCGGCCGCTTGTTGTCCCGCTTCTCGACCTCGCGCGAGAGCTGGGAGATGGCCACCACCGGAATGTTCAATTCCTTGGCCAGGCTCTTCAGGCCGGCCGAGATCTCCGAGATCTCCTGCTGCCGGTTGTCGAACCGGGTCCGGCTGCGGATGAGCTGCAGGTAATCGATGTAGACGATCTTGATCTGGTGGCGGGCCACCAGCCGGCGGCTCTTGGCCCGGATCTCGAGGGCCGACATGCCGGGCGAATCGTCGATGTAAAGCGGGGCCTCGCTGAGTTTCCCGGCCGCCAGCGTCAGCTGCGGGATGTCGGAGTGCTGGGCATAACCCCGGCGCAGGTTGCTCAGGTTGACCCGGGCCTCGGAGCAGAGCAGCCGCTGGACAATCTGGTCCCGGCTCATCTCCAGGGAGAAGAAGGCCGCCGGCAGTTTCTTGTCCACCACCTGGTAGCGGACCATGCTGCAGGCCAGCGAGGTCTTGCCCATCGAGGGGCGGGAGGCCAGGACGATCAGGTCCGAGTTCTGGAAACCGCCGGTCACCGTGTCCAGTTTCTCGAAGCCGGTGGCGACGCCGGTCAGGTACTCGCGGTTCTGGTAAAGCCGCGAGATGGCCTCGAAATTCTGGTGGACCAGCTCCCGCATCGGGATGATACGGTCGCTCTGCTGCCGTTCGGAAATCTGGAAGATGGCCCGTTCCGACTCGTCCATCAGCTGCTCGATGTCCTCGGCCAGGTGATAGCTCTTGCCGATGATCTGGGAGCAGCTCTCGATCAGGGTCCGCCGGATGAAGTGCTCGCGGACGATCTTGATGTACTGGCCGATATTGGCCGGGGTGGGCACCAGGTCGATCAGGCTGGCCAGGTAGGCCGGGCCGCCCAGGTCCTTGAGGGCCTTCTGGCGGGTGAGGCTATCGGTGAGGGTGACCAGGTCGCAGGGTTCGTTCGCCTCGGCGAGGCGGACAATGGACTCGAAAATCTGGGCGTGGCTCTTCTTGTAGAAGTGCTCGGCGCGGACGGTCTCGATCGCCTGGAGCCGGGCGTCGTCGGAAAGAAGCATCGAACCCAGAAGCGCCATCTCGGCTTCCAGGTTGTTGGGAGGAACTCGTTCCTCGAGCAGGTCAAGACTGGTGCTGCCCATCGCTCTTCACCACCCACACGGTTACCATGCTCTCCACGTTCTCTGCCAGACGGACCGGGACACGGTAGACGCCGAGTTGGCGAATAGGCTCTTCCAGTTTCAGATTCTTCTCTTCGAGTTCGATTGAGTATTCCTGCTTCAGGGCCTCGACTATCTCACGCTCGTTTACCGAACCGTACAGCTGGTCCTGGGCGCCGACCGTCACCGCGATGGTCAGGGAAACGTCCCGCAGCTGGCCGGCCAGCTCCAGGAGGCTGCGGTGTTCCTTCTCCACCCGGCGCTGCTTGATCCGCTGCTCGTCGGCCACCTTCGCCTCCGCGCCCGGCGTGGCCGGATAGGCCAGATGCTGGGGAAGCAGGAAGTTGCGGGCGTACCCGGCGGAAACTTCGCAGATCTCGCCGGTCTTGCCGAGTTTCGGCACATCGGTTCTTAGAATGACTCTCATGTTTCGCTCTGCTTTTTATGGGGGTTAAGGCTCGCAACGGGTCGCGTCCGTCCCTGCTTAGCGGATGATATAGGGCAACAATCCCATGTAACGGCCGCGCTTGATGGCCAGGCTGAGTTTGCGCTGGTGCTTGGCGCAGGTGCCGGTGAACCGCGCGCTGATCATCTTGCCGCGCACCGAAAGGTAGCGGCGCAGCACGCCGGTATCCTTGTAGTCAATGTCAACCAGGCCCATTTCACAGAACCGGCATTTCCGGGCGATCAGGCTCCGCCGTCCCCGGCGTTCTCGTTTCTTTTTACGCGGAATCATATTCAAACTCCCCTTCCTCTGTCGTCGTATTGGAGGATTCGCTCCCCTCGCCGCCGGGACCGGTCCGCCGGCCGCCGAGGAAATGGACCCGCTCGGCGACGACTTCCATGGCGCTCCGCTTCTCCTTCTCCTCGGTCTCCCAGCTGCGGGACTGAAGCCGCCCCTCGATCATCACCGAACTGCCCTTCTTCAGGTGCTCCTGGCAGACCTGGGCCTGCTTGCCCCAGACCACCACCGTAACGTAGGCCACCTCATCCTTCCGGTTGCCGTCCCGGCCCGTGTAGCTGCGGTTGACCGCCAGGCGCAGGGTGGCCACCGCGGTCCCGCTGGGTATGAAGCGCATCTCCGGGTCGCGGGTAAGGTTGCCGGCCAGGAAAACCTTGTTGATATTGACGGACATCTGATTCTTCCTCCGTTGGCGGTCAGACGACGGTCTCGGTCTTGGCCGGGGACTCCTTCTTGGGGCGGAGCGCCCGGATCACCAGGTACCGCAGCACGATCGGATTCAAACGCAGGGAATTCTCCAGTTCCGTCTTCTGCTGATTGTCGGCCGTAAAATTGAGGGCCAGGTAATACCCCTGGTTCTTCCGCTTGATCGGGTAGGTGAATTCCTTCAGGCCGAGATTGGTGCAGGTGGCCTTGGCCTCCGGAAAGAAACCGGTCAGCCGGGTCTGTTCGGCCTGGAGGTTCTCCGCGGAGATCGCCGGGTCAATGATTAAAAGCGCCTCGTAACTTCTTTCCATCCCGCCTCCTGATAATTGATAAAATATTATTATACCCCAACCCCGGCCGCGAAATCAAAACCCGACCAGCGCCTCGACTGTCCGGCCGGCCAGCCGGGCCCGGCCGTCGAGGTCGCGCAACTCGACCAGGAAGAGCGCCTTGAGAACCTGGCCGCCCACCTTTTCCAGCAGCTGGCAGGCGGCGGCCGCCGTGCCGCCGGTGGCCAGCAGGTCGTCCACCAGCACCACCCGGCGGCGGTCAGCCAGGGCGTCCTGGTGAATCTCGAGCGTGTCGGTCCCGTACTCGAGCTGGTAGCTGACCGAGGTGGTCAGGTAGGGCAGCTTGCCGGGCTTCCGGATGGGAACGAATCCCTTGCCCAGCCGGGCCGCCACCGCCGCGCCGAAGATAAAACCGCGCGACTCGATCCCGGCCACCACCTCGGTCTCGAGCGGGCAGGCGTCGGCCAGCTGCTTCAGCACGTCCCGGAAGACGTCCGGTTCGGCCAGCAGGGGCGTGATATCCCGGAAGAGGATGCCCGGCTTGGGGAAGTCCGGGATGCTCCGGATGAACTCCTTGATTCTCTTCTCATCCATCGTTTAACTCCTTTTGGTGAGCGGACTTCAGCTTTTCGATGGCCGCCCGGACGATCTGGTGGATGCGCTGGCGGCTCAGCCTCCGATCGAACTTCTCCTGGAGCCTCGAGGCGATCTCGGTATAGGTGCACTGCGGTTCGTTGTTCAGCCCGTACCGGAGTTTCAGAACCTCCCGCTCCACCGGGTTGAGCAGGGAGAAGAACCTTTCCAGGATCATCTCGTTCTCCAGCGTCTTCTCGAGGTTCTCGCCCGGCCCGGCCGTGATGACCTCGGCGAAGGTCCGGTTGTCCTCGTCGCCGGCGATCTTTTCATCCAGGGAGATCTCGGTCAGGTCGCGCCTCTGCCTGACGCGCTGAAATTCCTTCTCGGTCAACTCCATCTCCGCCTTCATTTCCAGGACGGTCGGCTCGCGGCCCAGCACCTGGGCCAGCCGGTTGGAGAAGTGGGAGTAGCGGTTGGTCAGCTCCGAAACGCTCTCGGGCACGCAAAGTATCGACTGGCCGCGCATCAGGTACCGGATGACGTAGCGGCGTATCCACCAGTAGGCATAGGAACTGAACTTGACTCCCTTGCGGTCGGCGGTGGCCGGATTGAACTTCTCGATGGCGTGCAGCAGGCCGATGTACCCTTCGGCCATCAACTCGGTCAGGGTGGCACTGGACTTGCGCGCGTAGTAGCGGGCGATCTTGGCCACCAGCGCCTGGTGCTCCATGACGATCTGGTCGCGGACCTCGACCTCGCCCCGGGCGAACCGGTAAAAAATCTCCAGTTCGTCCGGCGGCCGTTTCCGCTTCTCCCGTTTCGGAGTCATCCTCGAATCGCCGCCCTTGAGATCAGCCCGTCCCGCCGGCCAGGATTGCCTTGAGGGCGGCCACCAGTTCCTCGGTCTGGATCATCTTCTTGATGCCGGCCTGGGCAAAATCGTCCCGGCCGCCGGCGCCGCCGCCGAACCGGGCGGCCAGAGCCTTCAGAAGGCCGCCGGCCCGGACGCCCTGCTCGACCAGGTCCGGGGTCACGCCCAGGAAAACCTGGGAGGCCGCGCCGCCGGCCACCAGCACGGCCGCAACCGCGCCGCGGCTGTCGCGGCGCAGGCGGTCCAGGAGCAGGCGGGCCTCC
>JAKJFK010000135.1 GCA_022704925.1 candidate division TA06 bacterium
GAATCGTTCCCTGCTCTTCGTCGCCGCCGACCGCCGGCAGGAACGGGAACTCTCCGAAACCCTGAACCGCCTCCGGGCCGAAACGGTCGCCCTGCCCGCCTACCGGACCAGTCCGGCCGCAACGCTGGCCCGGCTCGAGCGCCTGCGGGAACGCAACCGCAACCGCCGGCGGGCCGCCGAGGCGGCCGCGGCGGAATTCCGGTCCCGGCGCTCCGAGATACTCGCCCTGCTTGACCACTACCGGCAGCGGCAGCTGGAACTGGAGGCGAAGCGGAAACTGGCCGCCACCGGCCGGACGCTCCTGCTGACCGGCTGGATCCGGACCCAGGACCGGCCGCGCCTCGAAAAATTTCTGGCCGGGACCTTCCCGGAGGCCGGCCTGCTGGCCCGGCCGGCCCGGCCGGAGGAGGCCGTCCCGGTCGCCCTGGAAAACGGCCCGGTCGGCCAGCCCTTCGAAGCGGTGGTCGACCTCTTCGGCCGCCCCGTCTACTCCGGCTACGACCCGTCGGCCTTCGTGGCCTTCTTCTTCATCCTCAGTTTCGCCTTCTGCCTGGGCGATGTCGGTTACGGTCTGCTCCTGGCCCTCGGCTCCTTTCTGCTGATGAAAAAATTCCCGGCCCCGGCCGCCCGCCGCCTCCTGGGCGTCTTCCTTTACTCGGGGCTGGCCACGATGCTGGTGGGCCTGCTCACCAACTCCTGGTTCGGCAACCTGACCTCCCTCTTCCCGCCGCTGGCGCCGCTGGCCCGCTTCCAGAGCCGGCTCGCCCTCTTCTCCCCGGTGGACAACCCGGCCGACACCATGAAACTCTTCTACTTTTCGCTGGTAGTCGGCTTCGTCCAGATAACCACCGGCATGCTGCTCAAGGCCAAGGAGGCCATCCGCCGCTTCGGGGCGCTCGGCGCCCTGGAAGGCATCCCGCCGCTGGTCATCCAGCTGGGCCTGCCCTTCCTGCTCTTCACGCTGGTCATGCGCGGCCGGCTGCCCTGGGCCGAGCCGGCCATCCCGGTAACGGGTCTGGTGCTGGGAGTGGCGGCCCTGCTCATCATTTACTACCAGTGGCGCACCCAGTCCGACCTGGTGCTCAAGATTTTCTTCGCCCCCTACACCCTTTACGGGCTGGTGGTCGGCAACCTGCTGGGCGACACGCTCAGTTACGCCCGGATCTTCGCGCTCGGCCTGACCGGCGGCCTGCTGGCGGTAACGGTCAACCAGCTGGCCGGCATGACCGGCGCCATCCCGGTCATCGGCACCCTCTTCTTCCTGCTGCTGCTCCTGGGCGGCCATGCCTTCAACCTCTTCATCAGCACCCTGGGCGCTTACGTGCACACCAGCCGGCTCCAGTACCTGGAGTTCTTCACCAAGTTCTACGAGAGCGGCGGCCGCCCCTTCGATCCCCTGCGCAAGCAATACCGTTACCTGCAGCCGGACGGAAACCCGGCGGCCGGTCCGGGCACCTAACCTGATGGAACCCGGCCCGGCCGGTTCAGCCAACCGAACCCGGCCCGGATGACACCCATGGCAGAAAAAAGAGATTATTACGAGGTGCTCGGCCTCGACCGCCAGGCCACTCCGGAGTCAATCAAGGAGGCCTACCGCAAACAGGCCCTCCAGTACCATCCCGACCGCAACCCCGGCAACAAGGCCGCCGAGGAGAAGTTCAAGGAGGCGACCGAGGCCTACGAGGTTCTCAGCGACGCCAATAAACGGGCCACCTACGACCAGTTCGGCTTCCGCGGCCTGGAAGGGGCCGGCTTCAACCCGAGCGACGACCTGGGCCGGGTCCAGCACGATTTCTCCGACCTCTTCGCCAATTCCGACCTGCTGGAGGGCATCTTCAACAGTTTCGGAATCGGCGGCGGCCGCCGGGGGCGGCGGGTGATGCAGGGCGAGGACCTCCGGGCCTCGGTAAGCATCAGCCTCCCGGAGGCCGCCGAGGGCGTGCGCAAGGAGATCGAGGTGGGCCGCCTGGTCGCCTGCCCGGAGTGCCGGGGCAGCGGAGCGGCCGCCGGCACCAAAGCCGCCCCCTGCAAGCAGTGCGGCGGCCACGGCCAGGTGACCTACAACCAGGGCTTCTTCACCATGAGCCGCACCTGCCCGATCTGCGGCGGCACCGGCCAGATGATCGAGAAGCCCTGCCGCGGCTGCAGCGGCCAGGGCCGGGTGCGCCGACGCGAAAAGCTGGAGGTGACCGTGCCGCCCGGGGTGGACCACGGCTCCCGGCTCCGGGTGCGCGGCAAGGGCAACGTCGGCCCCAACGGCGGACCGGCCGGCAACCTCTACCTTGACATCTACCTGGAACCCGATCCGCGCTTCAAGCGGGAGGGCAGCCACCTCATCTACGAACTGCCGGTCACCTTCACCGAGGCGGCCCTGGGCGCTGAGAAGAGCGTGCCGACCCTCAAGGGCAGCGTCCGGATGAAGGTCCCGGCCGGCACCCAGTCGGGCACCATCCTGCGCCTGCGCGGCCGCGGCTTCCCCGACCCGTCCGGCTACAACCGGGGCGACCAGCTGATCCGGGTCGAGCTCGAAACGCCGGTCAACCTCGGCCGCGAGGAACGGCGCCTGCTCGAGGACCTGGAGAACCGGACCGGCCGCCGCGCCTATCCCCGGAGCAAATCCGACCGCTGAACCGGCGGCGCCGTGTTATAATGTTAAGGTAAGCTTTTTTCGGCCCGTTCCCGTCCCGTGGTTACCGGCGGCCGGACTCTCCCGCAGCTGCCTCTCCATCGCTTCCGGCCGGTTCACACGAAGAATGGCATGGCCCAGACCAAGAAACTCGGGGTAGGCATCATCGGCTTCGGCACCGTCGGCAGCGGCGTGGCCAGGATCCTCCTGGAACGCGGCGACCGGCTGGCGGAGAAGACCGGCCTGCGGGTGGAACTGCGGGCCGTCTGCGACAGCGACCTGCGCCGGAAACGGCCGGTCAGCCTGCCGCCTGGCCTGCTCAGCTCCGAAATCGAAACGGTGCTGGAGAACCCGGCGGTGGACGTGGTGGCCGAACTGGTCGGCGGCCTCGAACCGGCCGGCTCCCTGATCGTCCGCGCCTTCCGGAACGGCAAGTCGGTGGTCACCGCCAACAAGGCTCTGCTGGCCGAGCGGGGCGACCGTCTCTTCGCCGCCGCCCGCGAGCACGGCGTCCGCTTCGGCTTCGAGGCCGCGGTCGGCGGCGCCATCCCCATCATCCGGGCCCTGCGCGAAAGTTTCGTCTCCAACCGCGTCACCTCCCTTTACGGCATCCTGAACGGGACCACCAACTTCATCCTGACCCGGATGGAAGAGGAGTGCCTCTCCCTGGAAGGGGCGCTGAAAATCGCCCAGGCCAACGGCTTCGCCGAACGCGACCCCAGTCTGGACCTCTCCGGCCAGGATGCCTCGCACAAGCTCTCGGTGCTGGCCTCGCTGGTCACCGGCCGCTTCTGTCCCGCCTCGGCCATCCCGACCGAGGGCATCGCCGGCCTGGCCCTCGAGGACATCCGCTACGCGGCCGAACTCGGCTACCGGGTGAAACTCCTCTCGCACCTGAAGTACGACGACGGCCACCTGCGGCTGGCCACCTGTCCGACCCTCATCCCGGCCCGCCACCTGCTGGCCGCCGTCCGCGACGTTTACAACGCGGTCTTCCTGACCGGCGACCTGATGGGCGAGAGCCTGCTGCTGGGCAAGGGGGCCGGCATGGACCCGACCGCCACCAGCGTCGTGGGCGACATCGTCAGCCTGGGCCGGGAGATCCTGCACGGCGTGCCGGCCGCCCCCCTGCCGGAGGGCGCGGCGACCCTTGAGACCCGCGGCCTCGAAAGCCGCTACTACTTCCGCTTCACCGCCCTCGACCAGCCGGGCGTGATGGCCCGGATCGCCGAGCTGCTCGGCCGCCACGAGATCTCCATCTCCACCTGCTTACAGAAGGAGGAGAACCCGGCCGAGGCGGTGCCGGTCATCATCCTGACCCACCGGACCCGCGAAACCCAGGTACGCAAGGCGCTGAGCGAAATCGACCGGCTGCCGGTCATCAAGGCCCGGACGGTCATGATGCGGCTGGCCTTCGACAACTGAACGCCGGCGCCGCCCGCTTTCCCGGAGAGATCGAAACATGGAACTGAGCCGTTACAGCGGTGTCATCAACCGTTACCGGGCCCACCTGCCGGTCACCGAGAGCAGCCCGGTGGTCACCCTGCTGGAGGGCAACACCCCGCTCATCCCCTCGGTCTCCATCGGCCCCCGCCTCTGCCTGGAACTCTACTTCAAGTTTGAAGGCGGCAACCCGACCGGCTCCTTCAAGGACCGGGGCATGACCCTGGCCGTCTCCAAGGCCAGGGAGGAGGGCAAGCAATCGGTCATCTGCGCCTCGACCGGCAACACCTCGGCCTCGGCGGCCGCCTACGCCGCCCGGGCCGGACTCCAGGCGCTGGTAGTCATCCCCTCCGGCAAGATCGCCCTCGGCAAGCTGGCCCAGGCCCTCATCTACGGCGCCCGGGTGGTCCAGATCGAGGGCAACTTCGACCAGGCCCTGCAGCTGGTACGCACCCTCTGCGACCGGTACCCGATCGCCCTGGTCAACTCGGTCAACCCCTACCGGATCGAGGGGCAGAAGACCGGCGCCTTCGAGATCGTCGACAGCCTGGGCGACGCCCCCGACTACCACGTCCTGCCGGTCGGCAACGCCGGCAACATCACCGCCTACTGGAAGGGCTACCGGGAGTACCGCCGGCTCGGCAAGGCCGCCCGGCTGCCCCGGATGCTGGGCTTCCAGGCCGCCGGCGCCGCGCCGCTGGTCCAGGGCCGGCCGGTCGAGCATCCCGAGACCATCGCCACCGCCATCCGCATCGGCAACCCGGCCAGCTGGTCGGGGGCCGTGGCCGCCCGCGACGAGTCCGGCGGCCGGATCGAGGCGGTCAGCGACGCCGAAATCACCGAGGCCTCCAAGACCCTGGCCGCCGGCGAGGGCATCTTCGCCGAGCCGGCCTCG
>JAKJFK010000136.1 GCA_022704925.1 candidate division TA06 bacterium
TCGAGATCCGCCGCAACGGCCAGGTTTACACCCAGCGCTACGAACGGGGCAAGACCGCCAAGAAGCTGGAGGTGATCGGCAAGAGTTCCAGCACCGGGACCAAGGTCACCTTCAAGCCCGACGCCGAGATCTTCGAAACGCTGGATTTCGATCCGGACATCCTCTCCAACCGCCTGCGCGAACTGGCCTTCCTGAACCCGGCCCTGACCATCCACTTCGAGGACGAGCGTTCCGACCGGAAGGAGGATTTCCACTACGAGCAGGGGCTGATCACCTTCGTCGAACACATCAACCGCAACAAGAACCCGCTCTTCGCGCCCCCCTTCTACATGAAGCGGGCCGAGGGCGACCTGGAGATCGAGGTGGCGCTGCAGTACAACGACAGCTACGCCGAGAACACCTTTGCCTTCGCGAACAACATCAACACCAAGGAAGGCGGCACCCACCTGGTCGGCTTCCGTTCCGGACTCACCCGGAGCCTCAACGATTACGGCAAGAAATACAACCTGCTGGACAAGGACAGCGTCGGCGGCGAGGACGCCCGGGAAGGCCTGACGGCCATCATCTCGGTCAAGCTGCCCAACCCGCAGTTCGAGGGGCAGACCAAGATGAAGCTGGGCAACTCCATCGTCCGCTCGGCGGTGGACCGGCTCATGTCCTCCTTCTTCACCGAGTACCTCGAGGAGAACCCCGGCTCGGCCCAGGCGATCATCGGCAAGGTCCTGCTGGCGGCGCGCGCCCGCGAGGCGGCCAAGAAGGCCCGCGACCTCACCCGGGCCAAGAGCAGCCTGGACGGCGGGCTGCTGCCCGGCAAGCTGGCCGACTGTTCGAGCCGCAACCCGGCCGAGCGCGAGATCTTCATCGTCGAGGGCGACAGCGCCGGCGGCAGCTGCAAGCAGGGGCGCGACCGGCGATTCCAGGCCATCCTGCCGCTCAAGGGCAAGATTATCAACACCGAGAAGGCCCGCCTCGACAAGGTCCTGCGCAACGACGAGGTCAAGACGCTCATCGCCGCGCTCGGGGCCGGCATCGGCGACGACTTCGACGTCTCCAAGCTGCGCTACCACCGGATGATCCTGATGTCCGACGCCGACGTGGACGGCGCCCACATCCGGACGCTGCTGCTCACCCTGCTCTACCGGCAAATGCGGCCGCTCATCGACCAGGGCTACGTCTACATCGCCCAGCCGCCCCTCTACCGGGTCAAGAAGGGCAAGAAGGAGACCTACGTCGACGACGACCGGGAACTCTCCCGCTTCCTGCTCAACCAGGCCCTGGACAACAACCGGGTGCTGGACCGCAAGAACAAGGAGATCCCCCGGGACCAGCTGCGCGAACTCGCCCGCATCCTCCAGAACCTCGAAGAGATCGAGAAGGGGCTGCGCCACAAGGGACTCACCCTGACCGCTTTCTGCAAGAAACTCTCCCCCGACGGCCGCCTGCCGGTCTACCTGGTGCGCGAGGCCAAGAACCACAACGGGGACGAGCCGGCCGAGTATTATTTCTACGACGAGGAGGGCCTCTCCCGCTTCACGGCCAGGCGCGAGGAGGAGATCCCGACCATCGAGATCTACGAGAGCCGGGAACTGGAGAAGACGCTCAAGAAACTGGCCGATCTCAACCTCAAGCCGAACTGCTTCCACGAGAAGTGCTTCACCATCGTCAACGAGAAAACCAAAAAACCGGTGACCGCCCTGGAGTTGCTGCCGGCCATCAAGGACCTGGGCAAGGAGGGCATGACGATCCAGCGCTACAAGGGGCTGGGCGAGATGAACCCCCAGCAGCTCTGGGAGACGACCATGGACCCGCAGAACCGGCACCTGCTCAAGGTGACGCTCCAGGACGCGGTGCGGGCCGACGAGATCTTCACCATCCTGATGGGCGAGGCCGTTGAGCCGCGGCGCGACTTCATCACCCGGCACGCCCACGAGGTGCGCAACCTCGACATCTGACGGCGGATTGATCCATCACCCTAATCGGAAGAAAGAAAATGGCCGAAACGAAAGAGATCAAAGAAAAGATAAGCCCGATCGAGCTCGAATCGGAGATGCAGCGCTCCTACGTCGATTACGCGATGAGCGTCATCGTCGGCCGGGCGCTGCCGGACGCCCGCGACGGCCTCAAGCCCGTCCACCGGCGCATCCTTTACGCCATGCAGGAGCTGGGGCTGGACAGCCACCGCACCTACAAGAAGAGCGCCCGTATCGTCGGCGAGGTGATGGGTAAGTACCATCCGCACGGCGACTCGGCCATCTACGACGCCCTCTGCCGCATGGCCCAGTCCTTCTCCCTGCGTTACCCGCTGGTGGACGGCCAGGGCAACTTCGGCTCCATCGACGGCGACTCGGCCGCGGCCATGCGCTACACCGAGGCCCGCCTGGAATCGATCGCCGCGGAACTGCTGGCCGATATCGAGAAGGAGACCGTCACCTGGACCGCCAACTTCGACGAGTCCCTGCTCGAGCCCTCGGTCCTGCCCAGCAAGCTTCCCAACCTGCTGGTCAACGGCTCCACCGGCATCGCGGTCGGCATGGCCACCAATATCCCGCCCCACAACCTGCGCGAGGTGGTGGCAGCCCTGAACCTGGTGATCGAGAATCCCGAGGCGACCATCGAGGAAATCATGGCCGTCCTGCCCGGCCCCGACTTCCCGTCGGGCGGCTACATCCTCGGCAAGAAGGGCATCGAGGAGGCCTACCGAACCGGCCACGGCCTGATCACCATCCAGGCCCGGACCGAGATCGAGGAGCTCGGCCACCACCGCGAATCCATCATCATCACCGAGCTTCCTTACGAAATCAACAAGTCCAACCTGGTCTCCGAAATCGCCCAGCTGAGCGACAGCAACCTGGTGGACGGCATCGCCACCGTCCGGGACGAGTCGGACAAGGAAGGCATCCGGGTGGTCATCGAGCTCAAGACCGGCGAGAGCCCGGAACTGGTGCTCAACCAGCTTTACAAGCACAGCAAGCTGAGAACCTCCTACGGCATCATCAACCTGGCCCTGGTCGAGGGCAAACCGGTGGTGATGCCCCTGCCGGAGATGCTCAGCGTCTTCCTGGCCCACCGGCGCGAGATCATCACCCGGCGCACCCGCTACGACCTGCGCAAGGCCGAGGAACGCCTCCACATCCTGGAGGGCTACCTGATCGCCCTGGCCAACATCGAAGCGGTGGTTCAGCTCATCAAGTCGAGCAAGTCGATTCCCGACGCCCGGGCCGGCCTCCAGAAGAAGTTCAAGCTCTCCGAGCGGCAGGCCGACGCGGTGCTGGCCATGCCGCTGGCCCGCCTGACCGGCCTGGAGCAGGACAAGATCCACCAGGAAAGCGACGAACTGAAGAAGAACATCGCCTACTACAACGAAATCCTGGCCAACCCGGAGCTGGTCAACAAGATCATCCGGACCGAGCTGCAGGAACTGGCCAGGAAATACGGCGACAAGCGGCGGACCGAAATCCTGCCCGAGGCCGCCGAGATGAACGAGCTGGACCTGATCAAACCCGAGGACGTGGTGGTGACCCTCTCGGCCTCCGGGTACATCAAGCGGGTCCCGCTGGACACCTACCGCCGCCAGCGGCGGGGCGGCCGCGGCATGCTGGCCAGCAGCAGTAAGGAGGAGGACTACCTGAAATACCTGGTCCTCTCCAACACCCTGGACTACCTGCTCTTCTTCACCAACCTGGGCCGGGTACACTGGCTCCGGGCCTACCAGGTCCCGGAACAGAGCCGCCAGGCCAAGGGGCGGCCGATCATCAACCTCCTGCGCCTGCAGGAGAACGAGACCGTGGCCGCGCTGATCCCGGTCAACGAATTCAAGACCGACCAGTTCCTGCTCATGGTCACCGAGCGCGGCCTGGTCAAGAAGACCTCGCTGGCCTCCTACAGCCGGCCCCGGAACGGCGGCATCATCGCCATGGGCCTGCGGCCGGAGGACCGGCTGGTCGGAGTGCGGGTGACCGGCGGCCAGTACGAAATCTTCCTCTCCACCCGCCGGGGCATGGCCATCCGCTTCCCTGAAACCAACACCCGGGCCATGGGCCGGACGGCCACCGGCGTGATCGGCGTCCGCCTGCGCGACGGCGACGTGGTGGTCGGCGGCGAGGCCCTGGGCGAAGCGGTCCCTCTGCTCACCGTGACCGAGAAGGGCTACGGCAAGCGTTCGCTCTCCAGCCTCTACCGGCTCCAGAAGCGGGGCGGCAAGGGCATCATCGACATCCACGTCCTGGACCGGAAGGACAAGGTCGTCGCCATGCGGGTGGTCAAGGACTCGGACGAGATCCTGATCCTCACCCAGAAGGGGCAGGCCATCCGGATCAAGGGCTCGGAGATCCGCTGCATCGGCCGCAACACCAAGGGCGTCAAGCTGATCAACCTGCTGCCCGGCGACCGGATCACCGACTTCGTGGTCAGCGAAATCGACCGGGCGGAGGAGGAGGCCCGGGAAGAGGGCAATGCCTGAGCGGGCTTGACCGGCTCTCCCTGGATTAAACGCGGAACGGCAGTTTCAGTAAGGAAGTGACGGCCGGCCTGGCCACCTTCATGACCAGGCCGGCCTCCTCTTTGTCCACCCCGGCCGGCCAAGGGCGGCTGATCCCGGACCGCCAAGGAATAACCTGCCAGGCTCTTGCCAGGGGCCTGAATTAAACCGTTATCTCTTCAAAGCCGGGTGCGGCTGGGTGGGAGGCCAAATAAAGCGGGCGGGGTCTTATTTCTTTTCCAGGACTTCCTTGTTCAGGCCGGCCTCCGGCGCCACCGGGTATTTCCCGGAGAAGCAGGCGGTGCAGAAGTCGCCGGCCGGCAGCGGCATGGCCGCCAGCATTCCCTCCAGCGAAAGGTAATTCAAACTGTCCAACCCCAGGTAGCGGCGCAGCTCCTCGATCGAAAGGCGGTTGGCCGCCAGTTCGGCCGGGTCGGGGAAATCGATGCCGTAGTAGCAGGGGAAGCGGTGCGGCGGG
>JAKJFK010000137.1 GCA_022704925.1 candidate division TA06 bacterium
GCCGGCGGTCGCCCAGGCGAAGTTGGGCTGGATATTGATCAGCACCCCGGCCCGGCCCCGTTCGGCGGCCAGCGCCCGGAGGCGTTCGAGCTTCAGCCGGAATTCCGCCTGTCGTTCCATCGTGCCTCAGCCGACCCGGTCGCGGTGCAGCAGGTTGAGGGCTTCGTTCCGGGTCCGGGCGTCCTCGAGGAAGATGCCGCGCATGACCGAGGTGACCGTCTGGCAGCCGGGCTTCTGCACGCCGCGCATCGTCATGCAGAGGTGCTCGGCCTCGATGACCACCATCACCCCGCGCGGCCGCAGGGTCTTCATGATGGTATCGGCCACCTGGGTGGTCAACCGCTCCTGGACCTGCGGCCGGCGGCTCAGGGTTTCCACCACCCGGGCCAGTTTCGAAAGACCGGTAATCCGGTGGCTGTCCGGTATGTAGGCGATATGGGCCTTGCCCAGGAAGGGCAGCAGGTGGTGCTCGCAGGTCGAGTAGAAGGGGATGTCACGCACGAAGACCAGCTCATCGTACTCCTCGCTGAAGACCACCTTGAGCAGCTCGGCCGGGTTCCGGCCCAGGCCGGAGTAAAGCTCGCCGGCCATCTCGGCCACCCGCCGCGGGGTCTCCTTCAGCTCCGGCCGGTCCGGATTCTCGCCGATGCCCTCGAGGAAAAGGCGCGTCGCCTTTTCAAGCTTCTTCTTGTCGATCATGCGCCTCCTAAGCCAGCGGGAGCTTGGGCTCTTCCGGCCGGGGCTCCTCGGGCGCAACCAGTTCTTCGATCTCCTTGCCGGAAAGCGTCTCCTTCTCCAGCAGGGCGCGGGCCAGTTTCTCCAGCGTCTTCTTGCGGGACTGGAGTATCTTCAGCGCCTCGCGCTCGGAGTTCTCCAGGAGGTTCTTGACCTCCTCGTCTATCTCGCGGGCGGTCGTCTCGCTGTACTCGCGCGGCCGGGCGATATCGCGCCCCAGGAAGACCTCCCCCAGCGAGCGGTTATGGTAGCTGACCGGCCCCATGCGGGAACTCATGCCCCATTCGCAGACCATCTGGCGGGCCAGCTCGGTGGCCACCTGCAGGTCGCTCTCGGCGCCGGTGTAAATTCGCTTGTAAACGATCTTCTCGGCCGCCCGGCCGCCCAGCAGGCTGACCAGCGAGTTCCGGAAGTAAACCTCGCTCTCGACGTGGATGTCCTTCTCGGGCAGGATGTGGGTGGCACCCAGGGAACGGCCGCGCGGGATGATGGTCATCTTGTGGATGGGCTGCGACTCGGGCAGGCTCAACTGGACCAGGGCGTGGCCGGCCTCGTGGTAGGCGATGACTTCCTTCTCGTCCTTGTCCAGGACCATGCTCTTGCGCTGGGCGCCCATCATCACCTTGTCCAGCGCCTCCTCGAGGTCACCCATCTCGACCTGGGTGTGGTTCTTGCGCGAGGCCAGCAGGGCCGCCTCGTTGCAGAGATTAGACAGGTCCGCCCCGGACATGCCGGGGGTGCTCTTGGCGATCACCGAAAGGTCAATGCCGGCCGCCAGCTTGGTGTTCCGGGTGTGCGCCTTGAGGATCGCCTCCCGCTCGCGCAGGTCGGGCAGGTTGAGCATCACCTGCCGGTCGAACCGCCCGGGGCGCACCAGGGCCGGGTCCAGCACGTCGGGCCGGTTGGTGGCGGCCATCAGGATGATGCCCTCGTCGGTGTTGAAACCGTCCATCTCGACCAGCAGCTGGTTCAGGGTCTGCTCGCGCTCGTCGTGGCCGCCGCCCAGCCCGGCGAAACGCTGGCGGCCGACCGCGTCAATCTCGTCGATGAAGATGATCGAGGGAGCCATCTTGCGCGCCTGCCGGAAGAGGTCGCGGACCCGCGAGGCGCCGACCCCGACGAACATCTCCACGAACTCCGAGCCGCTGATGGAAAGGAAGGAGACCTCGGCCTCGCCGGCCACCGCCTTGGCGAAGAGGGTCTTGCCGGTACCCGGCGGCCCGATAATCAGGACGCCCTTGGGAATCCGGCCGCCCAGCTTCTGAAACCGCTGCGGGTCGCGCAGAAAATCAATCACCTCCTGCAGCTCCTCCTTGGCCTCCTCGTAGCCGGCCACGTCCTTGAAGGTCGTCTTGGGCCGGGATTCCGAAAGCGGCTGGGGCCGGATGCGGCCGAAGGAGAGTATCTGATCGCCGCCGCCCTGGTTGCTGCGCCGGTAGAACATGAACCAGAAGAAACCCACGATCAGGAAGACCGGCAGCAGACCGGCCGCCAGCTGCAGCCAGATGAAACGGCCGGCCTCCGGCTGCACGTCCAGTTCCACCTTGCGTTCCTTCAGAATCTTGTAAAGGTCGGGGTCGTTGCTGAAGCTCCGGAACTCCTTGCCGCTGCTCAGCTTCCCGGAAAGGTTCCCCTCCTGGAAGGTCACCTTGCCCGTGACCTCGCCCTTGTCGATGGCCTCCAGGAACTGGCTGTAGGTGAGCTTCTCCACCTTGTGGCCGCCGATCATCTTCGAGGAGTAGGCCAGGTAGAAAATGAAGATGAAGAGCACCACCCAGGGCAGCAAGCCCCGCCAGAAATTCGGCCCCTGGATCGGCAAGGGCGCCTGGGGCGGCCGCCCCTTGGGTTCCTTCTTCTTATCCATTTTTCCGCTTCCGTTTGGCTGGCGACAGCTTTTCAGAGAAACGCATCGAGCAGAACTCACCGCACATGGAACAGAAATCCGACTCGGTCCCGACCGCTTCGGCCACCTTCTCCGGGTTGAGCGCCCAGCGTTTCTGGCCGGCCCAGTCGCGGTCGCGGCGGGCGGAGGAAATCCGAAGATCGCGCTCCAGAGCGCCCGGCTTGCCCCGGGCCAGGTCGGCGGCATGGGCGGCGATCCGGGCGGTGTAGACCCCTTCCCGAACCTCCTTCACGCCCGGCAGTCCCAGGTGCTCGGAGGGCGTCACGTAACAGAGGAAATCGGCGCCGGCCATGGCCGCCAGCGCGCCGCCGATGGCCGAAACGATGTGGTCGTACCCGGGGGCGAAATCGGTCACCAGCGGGCCCAGCAGGTAGAGCGGGGCGCCGTGGCAGACCTGCTTGGCCAGCTTAACGTTCATCTCGACCTGGTGAAGCGGGATGTGGCCCGGCCCCTCGATCAGGACCGGCACCCCGGCCCGGCGCGCCTCGGCCGCCTGGCGGCCCAGGGTCAGGAGCTCCTCGATCTGAAAACGGTCGGTGCTGTCGGCCACCGCCCCGGGCCGCAGGCCGTCGCCCAGGCTCAGGGCGGTCCCGTAACGGGCGGCGATCTTGACCAGGCGGCCAAAGTCCTCCAGCAGCGGATTTTCGCGCCGGTTGGCCGCGATCCAGCAAGCCAGCAGGGAGCCGCCCCGGCTGACGATGTTAATCAGGCGTTCGCCATCCGCCAGGCCGCGCACGATACGTTCGCTGACCCCGGTATGAACGGTCATGAAGGCCACCCCACCGGCCGCCTCGGCCTCGATCTGCTCCCAGAGCGCCTCGGCGCTCATCTTCTGAACGGCCTTGTACTTCCGGACGGCGTTGACCATCGCCCCGTAAACCGGCACGCTGCCAACCGGTATCCGGCTGGCGGCCATGATCTCCCGCCGCACCCGGGCCAGGTCGCCGCCGGTCGAAAGATCCATCACCGCGTCAGCCCCGGCCGCCTCGACCGCCCGCAGTTTCTCCAGTTCCGCCTTCACCTCCGGACGGGCGGGTGAAGTGCCGATATTGGCGTTCACCTTGACGTAGCAGCCGGCCCCAATGGCCAGCGGCCGGCCGCCGCGATTCCGGACCACCGTGATTTGTCCGGATTCCAGGCCGGCCCGCAACTCGGCCGGGGTGATTTCCTCCCGGCGGGCCAGCAACTCTATTTCACGGGCATTCAAAATAGCATTCTTGCGCATCGTTGCCTCAAGTTGGTCTATGGCTTAACTTTTTAATGGATTCGTCCCGGGCCGCCGCCAGCGCGGCAACCGTCTTCTCCGGCCGGCCGGCGCGCAGGCAGGAGATAACCGCCAGGTAATCGGCCCCGGCCTCGTAGGCCGCGCCGGCATTGCCGGGATTCAGGCCGCCGATGGCCACCACCGGCCGCTCCCCGGCCAGCCGCTTCACCCGCCGCAGCATCTCCAGCCCGACCGGACGGGCCGCCTCCTTGGTGGCGGTCGGGAAGATGGCGCCGACCGCCAGGTAATCAACCCCGGCAGCCAGGGCGCGCCGCGCCGAAACCTCCGAGTTAACCGAGGCGCCCAAAACCAGGTGGGGGCAGATCCGCCGCACCTCGGCCGGCGGCAAATCCCGCTGGCCAAGGTGAATTCCGCCGGCCCTGGTCAGCAGAGCGATATCCGGCCGGTCGTTGACCACGAACAGGGCGGCGGCCTTCCGGCATTCACCAGCCAGCCCGACGGCCAGATCCAGGAAATCCCGGTCGTCGCCGCACTTCAGGCGCAGCTGGATAATCCGCACCCCGGCGGCCAGCAGGCGTCTGGCAAAGGCGACGTCGGCTTCGATCCCGGCCCCGGGCTCGATAATCGCGTAAACCGGGAAATCCGGAAGCCGGGACCGGTAAAACCGGGCCAGCCCCTTCTCCAGTTGGTAAAAACGAAAACGGAGTTCCTGGTAGGCTGGCGTCGAATCCGGTCCCAGAACCTTGCTCACCTCTTCCAGGGAACGGAGCGCCTCGGAGACCCGCAGGCTGTTGGCCTGGACCAGTTCCGTCCAGTCGCGCCGGTCCGGGGACTTGAAGTTCCGACCCAGGTCCCGTTCGCTCTCCCGGCCGGCCAGCAGGGCCGCCCTCGGAAAGGTCTCCAGGGTCAGGCGCGAAAGGCGGTGGCGCAAATCCCGGAGCGCGCCGGTAAGCTCCGCCTCCTCCAGGTAAAACCGGGCGCAATCCTCCAGTACCCGCAAACCCTCGCGGGCCCGGTTAAAATCAACATCGAGGACGCGGTAAAATTTTTCCATCGGCGGCCGGCCGGTTCAACCGCGCCGT
>JAKJFK010000138.1 GCA_022704925.1 candidate division TA06 bacterium
CGTCGGGCTCCAGGTTGGCGGTCGGGTAGCCGATTTCGCGGCCGCGCCCCCGGCCGGGAACCACCCGTCCCCGAACCTGGTAGGGGCGTCCCAGGAGCCGGTCGGCCTCCTCGACCCGGCCGGCGGCCAGGCGGTCGCGCACGCGACTACTGCTGACCACCGCGCCGTCCAGGCTGACCGGCTTGACGACCTTGACCCGAAAACCGCACCGGCCGCCCCACTCCGCCAGCAGACCGGCGTCGCCGGTTCGTTTCCGTCCGAAGCGGAAGTTGAAACCGATCACCACTTCCCTTACGCCCAGGCGGCCAACCAGGATCCGCTCCACGAACTCCTCGGCCGAAAAATCAAAGACCGACTCCTGGTCGATGATGACCGTATAATCAAGCCCCAGGCCGGCCAGGATCTCCCGGCGGATCTCCGGGGAGTTGATCAAAAAAACCGGTTCGCGCTTGAGCAGGATGCGCGGGTGATCCATGAAGGTGAGCAGCAGGCTCCGACCCGGCAGGCGCCGGGCATCCCCGGTCACCTGCTCCAGGATGGCGCGGTGGCCGAGATGGATGCCGTCGAAGGTGCCGATGGTGGCCACCGTATCCTTCAGCCCATCCAATCCGCTCAGTGGTATGACTTCCATAGCCGGGACGCCGGACGGCCGGCCGCTCCTCAATCGTAAACGGACTCATAAAAACGCAGGAAATCGGCCTCGGTGAAGTTCCGCCCCATGTTCTGCATGGCTCGCTGGCAGCCCACCACCGCCTCGGCGGCCAGTTTCGGAAGATCGGACCGGCCGATACCGGCGGCCTTCAGGCTGGCCGGCCGGCCGAGGCGGCCGCAGAAATCGCGCAGCTGCCGGCCGGGTTCCGTCCAGCCGGTGACCTCGCGGATCACCGGGCCGTACTCGTCGGTGACAATCAGCTCGTCCAGGATGGCCGGCATCGCCATGACACTGGCCAGGCCGTGCTGGATGCCGTAATTGATGGTCAGGGGGTAACCCATGCCGTGGCCGATGATGGTGCCGGTCTGGTTGATGACCATCCCGGCGGTCAGGGCCGCCAGGCTCATTCCCTCCCGGCCGGCCAGGTCATCAGGCCGGCGCACCAGTTCCGGCAGGTGGCGCGTGATCAACCGGACCGCCTCCCGGGCCAGCGCCAGGCTGACCGGGGTGCGGGCGGCGGCCAGCGAGCCCTCCACCGCGTGGCAGAAGGCGTCCAGGCCGGTCTCGGCGGTCAAATCGGCCGGCAGGGTCAGGGTTAACTCCGGCTGGACCAGGGCCAGCCGGGGATTGATCGAGGCGGAGCTGATGGTCTTCTTGGTCCGGGCCGCCGGGTCGACGATGACCGCGTAGCGGGTGACCTCGCTGCCGCTGCCGGAGGTGGTCGGAACGGCCGCCACCGGCAGAGGCCGAACCCTCAGCTGTTCGTAGCCGAAAAGTTCTTCGATCGGCCGGGCTGGGTCGGGGGCCGCCGCCGCGATGCCCTTGGCCACGTCCATGGCGCTGCCGCCGCCGGCGCCGATCACGAAATTGCAGTTTTCGCGCCGGCAGACCTCGGCCCCGGCGGCCACGGTGCCGATCTCCGGATCGGGAATCGCGCCGTCGAAGACCGCCCAGGCGACCCCGGCCGCCTTGAGCCGCTCTTCAATCCGGGTCCGCAGGCCGCTCTTTGCGGCAAAACTCCGGCCGGTGACCAGCAGGGCTTTGCGGCCCAGCCCGGCGGCCTTTTCGGAAAGGACGTCGAGGGCGGAGACGCCGAAGAAAACCTCGGTCGGCAGGTACCAGTAAAAACGGGAAGACATCTTTATATTATACTACAGAAACGGCGGAACCTGGAAGGCGCCGCCCCGGCCGCGCCACCGGGCGGGCAGGGATCAGAAGGGCTGGGCCTCGGTGAGGCGGCGCAGGGAGAGGGCCTCCTGGGAAAACTCCTCGCAATCCATCTCCCGGATGAAGTTTAATCCGCGGCTGGCGCGCAGGCGCGGCACCGGGTTCTTGTAGAAAAAATCCCGGCCGAGGCAGTGCATGACCATGGTGTACTGCTCGACCATGATCCGTCGGGCCAGATCGCAGAAGGGTCCGTCATACTCGTAGCTGGGGAAGGAGGCGCTGCGCTGGGAGCCGAAGCAGGTGTGGAAGGCCTCCTTCATGATGGCCAGCGAATTCATGGAGACCGGCGCGAAGATATTGGCCTCGGAGGGATGAAAACGGTACCAGACGTTACGGTAACCCCAGATCTTCAAATCCTTTTGCGGCGTTTCGGCCCGGTAGACCCGGACCGCTTCGGCGACCGCCTGGAGCACCTTGTAATGGGTGTCCGGACCGCTGCCCTCCGGGTCGAGCGCCAGGGTGATCACGTCCGGCTTAAGCTCGCGCAGCAGCTTCAGGACCGGCCGGACGTCCCGTTCCAGCTCCGGCTGCGGGGTGAAGATATCGCCGGTGTAAAAACCGAGGCGCAGGTGGAAGATGTTGTCGCTGTTAAAGCCCAGGTGACCCCAGAGCAGCTCCTCCTCCCACTCCCGGATCGTCCCCTTGATCTGCTGGATGGCCGGGATGTCCTTCTTGCCGGGATAGGAACCGCGCAACTCCTGCTCCAGGCCCTCCAGGGCCGCGGCGGCCGCCGCCTGATCCGCGGCGCCGGTCATCTCCAGCAGAACACGCAGGGCGCGGCGCGCCTCGGCCTCCCGGCGCATCTCCGGGCTGTCGGCGGCCACGCCGTCCAGGTAATAGTAGACGTCCTCGTTGCGGGCCGGGGTCCGGCCGGGCGCGAAGTAGCCGGCGGCCAGCAGAGGGGCGAAGGTCCGGCGTTCCAGGAAGCGCCGGAGATTAGACAGGGCCGAAAGGGTGTAGTCGTTGGTCACCGAGGTGAAGCCGCTGGTCAGCGTGGCAAAATAGTGGGTGTTCTTCGGACTGCGCACCAGCCGGATGATGTAGGGCAGGTAGCCCAGCATGATATCGTCGTGGTGGGGCGCGGTGTGCAGGAAGGTCAGTCCCTCCTTCTCCTCCAGGCCGCGGGCCACCTTCTCCCTGAGCAGCGCCTCGACCCGGACGGCCTGCTCCTTCAGGGCGCCGGCTCCCTCGAACCGCCCCCCGAGCACCCGCCCGATCCGGTCGCCTTCGAGATCGGCCGGCGTCAAGTCGAGCAGGCGCTTGCGCCGGCGGGAGCTGAGATCGATCAGGATGCGCTCGACGGACCGGTCCGACAACGGCTTCTCCTGAACCAGGGCCTGGCAGCGGCGCTCGACCAGGTCCCGGGCCGCCCCCTGCGTAAGGTAGAAACGGGCGCCGGGCAGTCCCTGGAGCGCGGTGGCCGGATAGAGCACCGAGGGCGGATTTTCAACCGCGTTCCGGACCACGGCCGCCTTGCTCTCGCCGGCGGCGGTGACCAGGACGGCGGCCGTCCGGTTCCGGGTGATGCTCCGCAGGCCGACGGTCATCACCACCCGGTCCCGGGCATTCTCCAGGCCGCCCAGGTCGGTCGCGGCGGCCGCGGCCGTCTCGTAGTTGATCGGGGTCAGCCGGGTGGTGCTGTAATGGTCCGAACCCCGGATGTTGAAGCCGATGTGGCCATCGGGGCCGATGCCGCCCAGAAAGAAGCCGATGCCGCCCAGCGACTCGATCCGGGCCTCGTACTCCATGGCGTACTGGTCGGCGGCGTGGATGGCCCGGTACTGCAGCTGCTCCAGCTTGGAGGCCGGCTGGCGGTACCGCAGCAAAAGATCGACCCGGCCGCCTTCGAAGACCTGGCCCAGGTTACGCTCACCCGGGCAGCCCAGCCGCCAGGTATCCATCAGGATGACCCGGTCCCGATCCAGGCCGAAACCCTTGACGTAGAACTTCTGGATGT
The DNA here is from genome assembly GCA_022704925.1 of candidate division TA06 bacterium. Classification (GTDB taxonomy): domain Bacteria; phylum Ratteibacteria; class UBA8468; order MWAK01; family MWAK01; genus MWAK01. The sequence goes on from JAKJFK010000138.1 coordinate 3,837, forward strand.
AGTGGTTGAAACTGTTCTTCTGCTGGGGGTTGATCGGGTAGAACTCGTCGATCTGGACGAAGGTGACCGCCTCCATCCGGGGCCGCTGTTTCGGATCCAGTCCCCAGGCGGCCAGTTCCTTCTGGACCCCGGCCTCTTTCCAGGCCTCCAGGTAGTAGCCGGTCCACTTGATGAAGTACTCCGGGGTCTTGCCGGTGGGCAGGGAGACCACGCCTTCGGGATTGAGCTGCAGCCACTCCAGGAAACGCAGGGCGGTCAATTTCCCCAGGCTGGGAAAGTCGGGCACCTCGATGATCCGGATCTTCTCGGCCGGCGGGTAGCTGGCCGCCCGGCCCGAGCGGGCCAGGGCGATCGGCTCCACCCGGGAATGGTAGTCGTAGCGTCTGGTCATTTCAGCGGGTAATTGCCGTTTTCGACGAAAGAGCGGGCCATGGCCTCGATCTTGACCGGGTCGTGGTTGACCGCCTGCGGCGAGTTGTACCACTTGGAGATGAAGCCGCCGTTGTAATTCCCGAAGGTGTAGATGAGGCGCCGGGCGTAGGCGGCCACCTCGGCGGGGCTGCCCTTGATCATCGTCTGCTGGATATCGACCGGGCACCAGAAGCAGAGGCGGCCGCCAAAACGCCTGGAAAGCAGATCCAGGCCCATGTTCTCCTGCTGGTCCATCTGGATGACGTCCAGCCCGGACTCGATCAGGTCGTCAAGCAGCTCGACGATGTGGCCGCAGCTGTGCAGGAAGGTGACCAGTCCGAGCCGGTGCGCCTCGCCGTAGGCCCGGGCATAACGCGGCTTGAAGAAGCGGCGAAAGATCTCCGGCGAGAGCATCGGCCGGTCCTGGAGGCCCCAGTCGTCGCAGGAGATGATGCCGTCGACGCCGATTTCGGCACCGTGCCGGATGGCGTCAATGGAGATATCGGTCAGGTGGTCGAGCAGGAATTCCAGTTCTTTCGGGTAAAGGTAGGGGTCGGTATAGGCCTCGACGTGGCCGCGCAGGTACTCCAGCCGGTGGATCAGGCTCAAGGGGGTGTTAAAGAGGACGAAGCGTTCTTCCCGATTCTCCTTGATCCGATCCCGGGCCGGCTGGTAGCGGCCCGGCCGGG
>JAKJFK010000139.1 GCA_022704925.1 candidate division TA06 bacterium
CCCGCCGCTTTCGGTGACCCGGGAGGCCATCGACGACGGCCTCTATGGCAAACGGGGCCTGGCCGAAATTCTGAAAGAGGTCATGGAGGGATGACTTTACCTTAACGAGCACGCCAACCGCGGGAGAAACATGCGCGAATTGAAAGCGTTCCTTGAAAGCCGCCGGGACGAGGCGGCCGGCCTGCTGGCCGAACTGATCCGTTTCAAGAGCGTGGCCGGCGAGGGCGAAGATGAAATCCAGCGTTTCCTGGCCGAAAAATTCCGGGCCCTCGGCCTGGAAGTCAGCCTGGAACTGGTTCCCGAGAGCATCAAGGAGCACCCCTCCTATACCCGGGCCGACCGCGAACTCGATTACAGCCGGCGGCCCAACCTTTTCGCCGCCTGGAAGGGAAGCGGACCGAAATCGGTCATCCTCTGCGCCCACAGCGACGTGGTGCCGGCCGGGGACTGGACCGAGGCCTTCAACCCGGTGATCCAAAACGGGCGGGTCATCGGCCGGGGCGCCGCCGACGACAAGGGACACATTGTCAGCATTTACTACGCCCTGCTGGCCCTCAAGGAACTCGGACGCCAGCCCAGAAAGAGCGTCGAGGTCCAGGTGGTCATCGAGGAGGAGACCGGCGGCAACGGGGCCCTGGCCGCCATCCTGACCGGCCACCGGGCCGACGGCGTCATCGTCATGGAATCCACCGACCTCAGCATCTGCCCGGCCAACCGGGGGGCGGTCTGGTACAAGATCGAAATGCAGGGGGTGCCGGTCCACATGGGACGCATCCGCGAAGGCGTCAACGCCGTGGAAAAAATGGCCGAGGTGATACCCGTCCTGCGCCAGTACGAGAACAAGCTGATAGCCGAGAGCAACCACCCGCTCTTCCGCGAGTACGAACAGCCGGTCCAGGTCAATATCGGCATGATCAAGGGCGGCGACTGGCCGGCCATGGTGGCCGGCTGGGCCGAAATGGAGGGCGGTGTCGGTTTCCTGCCCACCAAGTCGCTAGAGGACGTGCAGAAGGAGCTGACCGCGCTCCTGCAGAACCATCCCGATCCCTGGGTGCGGGAGAAGAGCAAGGTCTCCTTCCCGAAACTCCACAACGACGCCTACGAAACCCGGCTCGACGACCCGCTGGTGACCGGACTGAAGGAGAGCGCGGTCGCCGCCGGCGCCTCCGGCAAGGTCACCGGCCTGATCGTCAGCTGCGACGCCCGCCTCTATGCCAAGGTCGGCCAGATGCCCACGGTGGTCTTCGGACCCGACAGCATCAAGCAGGCGCACAGCCGGGAGGAGAGCCTCTCCATCGACGAAATGGTCAAGGCCTCGGAAATCATCGCCCGCTACCTGCTGGCCTGAAAATTCTGAAACAGAAACCGGCGACCCGGCCGGAACGGAAACCGGGATTCAAGCTTCAAGAAGTTTTGAGATTCCAATAAAACGGGAGGAAAAAAATGCTGAAGATCGGTGTCATCGGAGGCGGCAAGTTCGGAACCAACCACCTGATCGCCTTCTCCCAGCTGGAAAAATCGGGCCGGGCCAAGCTGGTCGCCCTGGCCGATCTCAGCCCGGAGATCCTCAAGACCCAGCAGGCCCGCTTCGGCGTCAAGACCTACAGCGACCACCGCGAAATGCTTGCCCGCGAAGAACTGGACGGCGTTACGGTGGCCACGCCGGACCATGCCCACCGGTCAGTGACGCTCGACGCCCTGGCCGCCGGCAAGCCGGTCCTGGTCGAGAAGCCGCTGGACACCACCGTGGAGGGCTGCCAGGAGATCATCGCCGCGGCCCGCCAGAACAAGTGCTTCCTCCAGGTTGACTTCCACAAGCGGTACGACCCCTACCACCAGGAGACCGAACGGCTGGTCCGCGAAGGCAATCTGGGCGAAATCCAGTACGGTTACGTCCACATGGAAGACCGGATCGAGGTTCCGCGCGACTGGTTCCCCGGCTGGGCGCCCAAGTCCTCACCGGCCTGGTTTCTCGGCATCCACTTCTACGACCTCATCCGCTGGATCATCAAGAAGGAGCCGGTCGAGGTCTACGCCACCGGCACCAAGCGGGTCCTGGTCAAGCTGGGCGTCGACACCTACGACTCCATCCAGGCCAAGATCAGTTTCGAGGGCGGCGCCTCGGTCAGTTTTGACACCTCCTGGATCACCCCGGACGGGTTCGAGGCGGTGGTTAACCAGGGCTTCCGGCTGATGGGAGACCGGGGCGTGGCCGAGGTGGACAGCCAGGACCGGGGCATGCGGACCTGCCTGGTCGGAGCCGGGATGCAAACCCACAACCTGGGCTTCATGGTCGAAAAACGGGACAAGTGGGGCAAAAACTTCCTGGCCGGCTACGGAATCGAGGCCATCGCCGATTTCGTTGACAACCTCGAGTACCTCAAGTCCGGCGGCGATCCGGCTGCCCTGGCCGGCACCATCACCGCCCTGGGCGAGGACGGGCTGGCGGCCACCCGGATGGCGGCCGCGGTCCATGAAAGCATCAAGAGCGGCCGGCCGGTCAACCTGAAGGGCTGAGTCCCCGGCCTCCCCTGAAAAACAAGGCGGATCAATGAAAGACCGGCGCGCCATCATGAAACGGGTCAAACGGCTGGTGGTCAAGGTCGGGACCAGTATCCTGACCAACCGCAAGAACCGCCTGGACGCCTCCTACCTGGAGGAGCTGGTCGAAGATATCGCCGGCCTGCGTAATCGCGGCCTGGAAGTTTCGCTGGTCACCTCGGGGGCCATCGCCGCCGGCCTGAAATCGCTGAAACTGGCCAGCCGCCCCCGGGACCTGGCCAGCCTCCAGGCGGCCGCGGCCATCGGCCAGAGCAATCTCATGCGCACCTACGAGCGCCTCTTCAAGGAGCAGGGTTACCTGGTGGGCCAGGTCCTGCTGACCCGGGATGTCGTAAACAACCGGGACCGGTTCGGCAACGCCCGCAACACCCTGGACCGGTTGCTCTCCTGCGGCGTGGTGCCGATCATCAACGAAAACGACGCGGTGGCGGTCGAAGAGATCCGCTTCGGCGACAACGACACGCTCTCGGCCCTGGTGCTAAAGCTTACCGCCGCCGACCTGCTGATAATACTTTCGGACGTTGACGGCCTGCAGGTCGAAGGCCGCCTCTGCCCTGAAGTGGCGCGGATCGACGCCCGGATCTCCCGGGCCGCCCAGGGCAGCCAATCCGACAAGACCGTGGGCGGCATGACCACCAAGCTGGAGGCGGCCCGGCTCGTGACCGCCGAGGGCAAACCCATGATCATCGCCAACGGCCGCGAAGAAAGAATCCTGAACCGAATCCTGGACGGCGAAAAACTGGGCACTTTTTTCCGGCCGGCCGGTTGATTTTGGTTGACATTCTTATCTCAAAAAGATTAAAATTACAATTTCGGAATGTTTTATAAATTTCTGAAATCGCTTTTAAACATTTTCTGTCTTCTCTTCTTCAGGCTGGAAGTACGGGGAGTGGAGAACATCCCCAGGCGGGGCGGCGCGATACTGGCCTCCAACCACCTGAGTCTCCTGGATCCGCCCCTGGTGGCGCTCCGGATCCCCCGGCGGATACGCTTTCTTTCCAAGACCGTTCTGTACCGGAACAGCCTGCTGGAGCCGATCATAAAGAGCCTGGGCATTATACCGCTGCGCCAGCACAGCGGCGCGGTGGGATTGAAAAGCGTCATCCGTTCCTTGAAATCCGGGCATGCGGTGCTGATCTTCCCGGAAGGGTCCCGCAACCCGAACGGCTCGGAACTCCTGCCCGGGCAACCGGGTATAACTCTGGCCGTCCGGGCTACCGGGGTTCCGGTGGTTCCGGTCCTGATCAGCGGAACCGAAAAGGCCTTGCCGCTCAACGCCGTCATCTTTCGGCCGCGAAAAGTATTAATCCGTTATGGACCGCCCCTCCTCTACCGGGGGGAAGCGGACTTTGCCGACCGGGTCATGGCGGCCATCGACCGCCTGCGTCCGGACAATCCGGAGCGGCCGGAATAAGCTGATGGCCCGGGTACTGACCGCGCGGGAAATAGGTTTTTGCTTCGGCGTCAAGCGGGCGGTTTCCCTTTGCGAAGAAACCTTGCGCCGTCACGGGGCCTGTTTTTCGATCGGGCCGGTCATCCATAACGAACGGGTTATGGAAAACCTGACCGCCCGCGGCCTGAAAATTGTGCGCGAGATGCCGGACGGCCGGACTCCCGCGCTGGTACGCAGCCACGGGCTGCACCCGGAAAAACTGCGCGCGCTTTCGAAATCAGGACGGGAGGTGGTCGACGCCACCTGCCCGTTCGTGAGCCGGGTCCAGAAGCTGGTCACCCGGCTGCGCCGCCAGGGTTACCGGGTGCTGATCATCGGCGAGCCGGACCACCCGGAAGTCAAGGCCCTGGCCGGTTTCGCGGGAAATTCAGCTCTGATCTGCCCGGCGGGCCGATCGGCGGCCCGGCGCTGGGCGGCCGTCAATTTCAGGACTCCGCCGGCGAAACGGGTGGCGGTGGTCAGCCAGACCACCAGCACCGAACCGGTTTACCGGGAAACGCTGGCGGCCCTGCTGAAAGCCGGGCTACCCGGTGAGACCCGCATCTTTGATACCGTCTGCCGGGTGACCGAGAAACGGCAGGCCGAGGCGCTGGAGCTGGCGGGAAAAACCGACCTGCTGCTGGTGGTCGGTTCCAGGAAAAGCGCCAATACGCGGAATCTCTACCGGCTGGTGCGCAAGCGAAAGCCGGCTGCTTACTTTATTTCCGGCCCGGAGGAAGTCAGGGACGACTGGTGCCGGCCGAACCTTACGGTCGGCCTGGTCTCCGGAACCTCCACGCCGGTTGAAACTATAAAAGAAATCAAGAAAAAAATCGAAAGGACGTGACTCTGATGCAAGAAGAAAAAATGACGAGTTGGATGACCAAGCAGATGACGGCGTTCAAACCCGGTCAGA
>JAKJFK010000140.1 GCA_022704925.1 candidate division TA06 bacterium
CCGGCATCCAGACCCGGTACGAAAATCCCGGCGAGGTGATCGAGAAGATCGTCGGCGCCTCCCAGTCGGAGGTGACCGCCCTGATCCAGTCGGTCTACCGGGAACCGGTCAAGGAGAAGCTCATCGGTCGCCGGATCAAGGAGATCAAGGATGCCGGCGGCATCGGCGCCGTCTCGGCCATTCCCCAGCAGGCGATCCGCTGGGGCGAGATCGCGGTGAAGTCGGGTGTCGACATCTTCGTCATCCAGGCCACCGTGACCAGCGTCAACCATGTCGCGGAGCGTTACCGGCCCCTGGACCTGGGCGCCTTCTGCAAGGCGATGCCGGCGCCGGTCATCGTGGGCAACTGCGTGAATTACGAGGTGGCCCTGGAATTGATGGAGGCGGGCGCCAGCGGACTCCTGGTGGGCATCGGCCCGGGCGCCGCCTGCACCACCCGCGAGGTGCTGGGCATCGGGGTCCCCCAGATCACCGCCACCTGCGACTGCGCCGCCGCGCGCGATTTTTACTTCAAGATGCACGGTCGTTACGTCCCGATCATCACCGACGGCGGCATGACCGGCAGCGGGGACATCTGCAAGGCCTTCGCCGCCGGCGCCGATTCGGTGATGGTTGGTTCGATGCTCGCCCGGGCCGAAGAGGCGCCGGGCCGCGGCTACCACTGGGGCATGGCCACCTCGGACGAGAACCTGCCGCGCGGCACCCGGGTGCGGGTGGGCGTCACCGGCAGCCTGAAGGAGATCCTGCTGGGGCCGGCCCGCGTCGATGACGGCAGCCAGAACCTGGTCGGCGCCCTGCGTACCTCGATGGGCAGCCTGGGCTGTCTCAACCTGCGCGAGATGCAGCTGGTCGAGATCTGCATCGCGCCGGCCATCAAGACCGAGGGCAAGGTCTTCCAGAGCGCCCGCAAGGCCGCCCAGTTCATGCCCGACGCCGGCCGCGATTCCTGACCGGCCGCCGGCGCCGCGCCGGTTTCCCGCCGCCCCTCCGCGGCGGCGGGTCGTTCCTTGGTAAATTCAGCCGTTCGTCTCCTCTCCTGAAACCGGGCTCCTGACCCATGGCCGATTTCGTACACCTGCACGTTCACACCCAGTACAGCCTCCTGGACGGCATGTGCCGCATCGAGGCGGTGACCGAGCAGGCCCGGAAGTGGGGTATGCCCGCCCTGGCGGTCACCGACCACGGCAAGATGTTCGGGGCGGTCGAGTTCTACAAGACGGCCATCAAGAACGGCGTCAAACCGATCATCGGCAGCGAGTTCTACCTGGCGCCCCGCAGCCGGTTCGACAAGTCGGGTGAACGCAGCAGCGACGCTTACTCCCACCTGACCCTGCTGGCCAGAGACGAGACCGGCTACCGCAACCTGCTCATCCTCTCCAGCCTTTCCCACACCGAGGGATTCTACCACCGGCCCCGGATCGACAAGGAACTGCTCAAGGAGTACCACGAGGGCCTGCTGCTCCTCAGCGGCTGCCTCAAGGGCGAGATCAACACCGCCCTGCTGCAGAACAACGAGGCCGAGGCGAAGCGGGTGGCCGATTTCTACCGGGAGATCTTCGGTCCCGATTTCTTCCTGGAGGTGCAGTACAACGGCCTGCCGGAGCAGAAAGCGGTCCTGCCCCGGATGGTTGAATTGAGCCGCCAGACCGGTATCCCGCTGGTGGCCACCAACGACTGCCATTACCTGCGGCGGGAAGACAGCCTGGCCCACGACGCCCTGCTCTGCATCCAGACCGGCAGCCTGGTGGACGAAGTCCGGCGCCTGAAGTTCTCCTCCGACGAGTTTTATTTCCGGAGCGCCGAGGAGATGGCGGCCATCTTCAAGGATCTGCCCGAGGCCGTCAAAAACACCCTGGCGGTGGCCGAACGCTGCAACCTGAAACTGGAATTCGGCCGGGCCAAGCTGCCCCACTGGAACCCGCCCGAAGGCTATACCCTGGCCGGGTACCTGCGCCACCTGGTCGAGGCGGGTGCCCGCCGCCGCTACGGCCTGGACATGTCGGCGCCCGGCGCCGGCCAGGAAGCGGTGGTGCAGCGCATCAACACCGAGCTCTCGGTCATCGAGAAAATGGGGTATCCCGGCTACTTCCTCATCATCCAGGATATCGTCAACTTCGCCCGCGGGCAGGGCATCGCGGTCGGTCCGGGCCGGGGCTCGGCCGCCGGCAGCGTGGTGGCCTACCTGGCCGGGATTACCGATATCGATCCCCTCCAGTACAACCTGCTCTTCGAACGCTTCCTGAACCCGGACCGGGTCAGCCTCCCGGATATCGACATCGATTTCGAGGACATCCGCCGGGAAGAGGTGATCGCCTACATCCGGAGCAAGTACGGCGCCAACCAGGTGGCCCAGATCGTCACCTTCGGGACCCTTTCGGCCCGTTCGGTGATCCGCGACGTGGGACGGGTGCTGGGCATGCCGTACGCCGAGGTTGACCGGATCGCCAAGCTGGTGCCGGCCGAACTTCACATCACCCTGGACGAAGCGCTCAGCCGGGAACGGGAACTGGCCGACCTGGCCTCCGGCGACGAAACGACGCGCCGCCTCTTCGATATTTCCCGGAGCCTGGAGGGATTGCCGCGCCACGCCTCCACCCACGCCGCCGGGGTCGTCATCGGCGCCGGTCCACTCTACGAGGACGCGCCGCTTTTCCTGGGGACCGATGACGCGGTGACCACCCAGTACGACATGAACATCCTGGGCGAGGTCGGCCTGCTCAAGGTTGACCTGCTCGGCCTGAAGACCCTGACCGTGCTGAAGCAGGCCGGGGAACTGGTCAAGCAGCGTTACGGCAAGGACCTCGATAACCTGCCGCTCGACGACCAGGCCACCTACCGGATGCTTTCGGCCGGGAATAGTTTCGGCATTTTCCAGCTGGAGAGCAGCGGGATGCGCGACCTGCTGCGCAAGATCAGCCCGGGCGTCTTCGACGACCTGATCGCCATCCTGGCCCTTTACCGGCCGGGTCCGCTGGGCAGCGGCATGGTCGAGAACTTCATCAGCGGCAAGAAGGACGACTCCAGGATCACTTACGACCACAAGATGCTGGTGGATATCCTGAAGCCGACCTACGGGGTCATTCTCTACCAGGAACAGGTGATGGAGATCGTCCACCGGATGGGGAAATTCACCCTGGCCGAGAGCGATCTCTTCCGGCGGGCGATGGGCAAGAAGACCCCCGAGATCATGGAGGAGAACCGGACCCGTTTTCTGAAGGGGGCCCGGGCCAACGGGGTCTCCGAGCGGACGGCCGAAAAGATCTTCAACCAGATCGTCAAGTTCGCCGGTTACGGTTTCAACAAGAGCCACAGCGCCGGTTACGCGCTCATCACCTACCAGACCGCCTATCTCAAGGCCAACCATCCGCTCGAATTCATGGCCTCCCTGCTCACCAGCGAAATCGGCAACAGCGAGAAGATCGTCGAGTACATAGGGGAGTGCGAGCGGATGAAGATCTGGGTGCTGCCTCCCTGCGTCGAGGAAAGCCAGGCCAACTTCACCGTTTTCGGCAACGACATCCGGTTCGGCCTGGCGGCCATCAAGAACGTCGGCTACCCGGCCATCGAGTCGATCGTCAAGGCCCGGCAGGCGGGCGGCCCCTTCAAGGATCTCTTTGATTTCTGCCGCCGGATCGACCTCCGGCTGGTCAACCGGAAGGTGCTGGAGAGCCTGGTCAAGGCCGGTGCCCTGGATCTTTTCAACCAGCCGCGCAACCGGCTGATGGCCATGATTTCCCCGGCCCTGGACCAGGCCGGCTCCTACCAGGAGGAGGCGCGCCTCGGCCAGGGCAACATCTTCGGGGAGAGCGCCGGCCCGGCCAACATCCAGCTGCCCAGGGAGATTGCCGAATTGCCGGAATGGTCCGAACTGGAACTGCTGGCCGGCGAAAAGGAGGTGCTCGGCCTCTACCTCTCCGGCCACCCGCTTGGACATTACGAACAGGTGATCGGTGCCTTCGCCACCCATACCGTCCGCCAGCTGCGCAGCCTCTCGCCCGGGACCCAGGTGCGGCTGGGCGGCATCATCGAACGGGTGAAGAAACTGGTGACCAAGAAGGAGGGCAAGCGCATGGCCTCCTTCAGCTTCGAGGACCTTACCGGCAAGCTCGAGGCGCTCGCCTTTCCCGATACCTTCGAAAAGAGCGGCGGCTACCTGCACAACGGCCACATTGTCTTCCTGGAGGGGAAGCTGGAGATCCGGGAGGACCGGCCCCAGCTGGTGGTCAGCGAGGTGGTGCCGGTCTCCGAGGGACTGGTCCACTACGCCCAGAAGGTCGAAGTGGCCTTCTTCCCGGCCGGGCTGGAGGACGACGTGCTGGAAAAGTTTCGCAACCTGGCGGCTCGATACCCCGGCAAGGCGGCGCTGGTGCTGCGCCTGCGGTTTACCGGCCGCCGGGCCGTGCGTCTCAAGCTGGACAACGGCTACCGGGTGGCGCCGGAGGAATCGTTCATCCAGGCGGTCGAAGCGCTCTTCGGTCCGGATTCCATCACGGTCGCCTGAGCGGCTGGTCCCGGCCCGGTTTTTACAAAGCGGCGGCCGGCCGGTATAATAAACCGGTTTTCCGGTTCTCTGGATTCTGCCGGCGGCGCGGCCGGGAGAGGAGCTGAAAATGGACAAGGTTTTCCTGCTTTCCGGCCTGCTGGCCCTGGTCTGCCTGCTGCTTTCGGCCCTGAGCGGCTGGTTGAGGCTCAAGCTGAAGTGGCACCGGCTGCTGGCCCTGCTGGCCCTGGTGTTTGCCCTGGTTCACGCCGGTCTGTGGGCCTACTTCAATTTCTTTTCCGGTTAGATTTTTTGCCAACGGGAGGTTTCGATGAAAAGGGCGATCTGGATATCGCTGGCCGCGGCGGTCCTGGTCGGACTGTCGGCCGGTCCGCTCCGGGCGA
>JAKJFK010000141.1 GCA_022704925.1 candidate division TA06 bacterium
GAGAAAGTTCTGGTAGTCAACCGGCAGTGAACCGGATTTTCCCGGGCCGGTCTCGTCCGCCCGGCCGGGGCCGGGCAGGAAGGCCAGGGCGGCCAGGGCCAGGAGAGCCAGGATCGGCCGGCGCTTCATGTTTTTTTTCGACTCAGGTTTGTTTAAGAAGAAGCTGGTCATGAAATACGACCAGCGGCGGATGGCCGGTCCGGCTTAATCCGACGGCCCGGTTTTTTCCGGTTACCCGGAGGTTTTGGCTGCCGTGGCGTCAATCTTAAAAGATAACCCGGACCGGAGACCGGCCGGCCGCCACTGCGTGCGGCCGGCCGGACGCACGATCTTTAATGCATTTCGAAATCGTCGTAGGACCAGACGTCCCCTTCGGCCGGTATCTTGCCTTCCTCGATCTTCATCTCTTCCATGGCCTTCATCGCCTGCTGGGGCGGCAGGCTGCTCTTGAAGAACTTGACCAGGAAGGTGAGCGGCAGCCGGGATTCCTTGTCCAGCCCGACGGGATTGCTCATCAGGTCGTAAAACTCCATCTGCCGGGACGGCCCGGCCAGCGTAAGCAGGAGCGGCTTCGGCTGGGTCCCGGCCGCATACATGAAGCCCCGGGTTCCGGTACCGTCGCGGAAGAGGTACATCTCGATCCGCGGGTCCTTGATCCAGCGGGAATCGTACTGGCATCCCTCGAAGAAGTGGGAGGCGATCGACTGGGTGACGCCGCCGGCCCGCAGGCTGCCGTCGAACTCCACGTTCTCCTTGCCGCTGCCGGCCCGCCGGGTCGGCTGGCTGGGCGAGCAGTTTCCGAACCGGCTGAAGTAGTAGAAATACTTATCCATCTGCCCGGCCGAGATGGTCAGCAGGACGTTCTTCTGCATGCTGTCGGCGTGGGGAATGACCTGGGTGCGCAGGTAATTTTTCCAGAAGGCGTCTCCCTGTTCGATGGCCGCCAGCAGGGGCAGCGTCTTGTAGAAACTGGCGCAGGTGATGCCGGTCTCGGTGTTCCAGCCCGGCTTGCCGTATTTCTTGAGGAGGTTTCCGAAGGGCAGGAACCAGCGGAGGTCGTTGATGTAAAAGTGGGCCGAGACCACGTCGCAGATGTTCAGGCCGTACTTCTCGACCGTCTGGGGCAGGTAATAGTGCTCGCCCCGGACGACCTCGCCCTTCTCGTCGGTCGTAAGCCGGTAGTCGGTGTTGATGGCGCAGACGCAGTTCGGGTCGGCCTTCTTGGCCGCCTGGTACATGGTCCGGTAGACCTCGCCGACCTGTTCCGGGGTGAACTGAAAGTAGGGCTCGTTGGTCAGCTCGTAGTACTTGATCTTCCCCTTGTAATGGCTGACGACCGCCGTGGTGTACTCGGCCACGTCCTTTAGGAATTGGGCCCGGGCCGTCTCGTCCCAGGTGGCGACCTTGGGCTTGCGGAGGTCGCCGGCCGGCAGGTTCTTCATGGACCAGGCGACGCCGTCGCCCCAGAGGAGCTGGCCGACCAGGACCACGCCCGCCTTGCGGGCCGCCTCGATCTCCTCGTCGTAGAAACGGAAGTCGCCTTTGGTCGGCTCGGCCCGGTCCCAGAGGACGACCTTCTTGCTCAGGATCCAGTTGAAGTTGGCCCGCTTGAGTACCTGGAGCTGGTCGTAACGGAGCGCGGAGACGTCGGTGCCCAGCAGGCCGCCCTCGAAGGGCTCGTTCAGGTGCTTGTTGGGCGGCAGGACCGAGTAGGTCATTTCGACCGGCTGTCCGTTTCGGCCGTTTCCTTCATCAACCCAGGCCAGCAGGCGGAAGATGCCGCGTCTCTTGATGTAGGGGGCCATCTCGATTTCGAGGTTCTTCCCCCCCTTGGCGAGATCCGCCTGGAGCGTCCCCTTCTCGACCTCGCGGTCAAAGAGGTCGGTGATACTGTAATTGATCCGGGCGGTGCCGCTCCGGCCGGCGGCGTTGTAAACCAGCAGCTTGAGCCGGGCCGGTTCCGTCTCGTAGTAGATGTTGCCGGGCACCGGGCAGCGGAAACCGATCTCGACCGGTAAGCGCGGCGCGTAGGCGCTCAGCTCGCCTTCCTCCAGCTGCACGGCGTCGATCCAGACATTGATGGGAGTGAGGTCCTCGGTGCGGTAATCAATGCTCAGGTGGGCCAGTCCGCCCGGGGAGGCGGCCGGTTCGCCGCTGACGCTGTAGCGCTTCCAGCCGGTCTCCAGCTGGGCCTTCTGCCAGAGCAGGCGGTCGTCCGGCTTCTGGATGGCGCGCCCCTTGGCGTCCCGTTCCGAAGGACCGTGGCCGAGCAGGCCGAACTCGACGGCGCAGGGCTTGTCGGCCTTCATGTACAGCGAGAGGGTGTACTTGCGGCCGGGGGTCAGGCGGTAGTACTTGGTTTCGATCGTGAAGACCGACCGGGCGACCTGCATGGTCAGCTGCCGGTTGGTGGTTGGAATCTTCAGGCTGTACCTGCCGTCGACGGCCGTGGTGGAGTCGTAGTAGGAGTTCCAGCTGACGCGCGACGGTTCGGCCCCCATGGCCACGCCCCAGCCGTTGCCGGCGCCGGCTTCGAAGCTGGAGTCGTCGATCAGGTTGGCCGCCCGGGCGCCGGAAGCGGCCAGGAGCAGCAGGGCGGCAAGTGCGAAGGCTCTCAATTTTTTGTGCATCGTCTTTCTCCTTTGACTGCGGTTTGACCGGTCTTGTTAATAAGGAAAGGCAACCTTTTTCTGCGGCGCCGGGCCGGTCGAGGAAAGGTCCCGGTCGCCGCCTGGGAGCATTAATATGGTTGAATCAGAATATATTATTGTTTACTTGCCTGTCAAGCAAAATTCCGGGGAAACGGTTTGCAATCAAGCCGTTGCCAAAGGTCCCTGTTTCTAACCGGTCCCGATCTCACCGTCTTCCATTTTCTCGGCCGAGAGTGTAAACTAAAAATGGCCGGCTGGTTTGATCATTGCCGAGCCCGAGGTTGGTCCTGGCTCGAACGCTTCCGGTTTTCAAAATAAACCATGGGCTATATTTCCATTTTCCTTGTCTCCTTCGCGATCGCCTTTTCCGGCGCCCTGGCGCCCGGTCCGCTGCTGGCGGCGGTCATCTCCGGGAGCCTGAAAAGCGGCTTCCGGGCTGGGCCGCTGCTCATTGCCGGCCACGCCCTGCTGGAGATCGTGATGGTGGCCCTCCTGGTCCTGGGCCTGGGCCGTTTCATCAATACCCCGCCGGTCATCAAGGCCATCTCCCTGGCCGGGGCGGCCATTCTCGTCTATTTCGGCATCGGACTGCTGCGCCGGCTCCCTTCGATTTCCCTCGATTTTTCCGCCGGTTCGGCCGGGCGGGACGCCGGTTTCTTCCTGCAGGGGATCACTCTCAGCCTGGCCAATCCTTACTGGGCGGTCTGGTGGCTCACGATCGGCCTGGGTCTGCTTCTTTCGGCCGGCCGGCTCGGCCTTCCCGGCCTCCTTTTCTTTTTTACCGGCCACATCCTGGCCGACCTGGCCTGGTACAGCTTCGTGTCCTTCAGCCTGAGTCGGGGTCGCCGGTTTGTCTCTCTCAAGGTTTACCGCTCGATCCTGGCCGCCTGCGCCGCGGTCGTGATCTCTTTCGGGCTCTATTTCGGGTTCAAAGCCTTTTTGTAAGCCGGCCCGAGATTCGGAGCCGGCTTCGGGAAATCTGAACGCAGGGGTTTAAACAACCTGAAAAGGAGTGAAGAATGGGAATCAGCATCGGTCTGGTGGGTTTGGGTTCCTTCGGTTCCGCCTTCGCGCCCCTCTTCAAGAGCCATCCGCGGGTTGACCGGATCGGCCTCTGCGACCGGGAGCCGGAACGGGTGAAAAAGTTTGCCGATGACCCGTTTTTCAAGGACAAGTTCAACGTCCGCGACGCCTACGCCTCGCTGGATGAGATCTGCCGGAGTGATCTTGACGCTCTGGTGATCATCACCCAGCCCTGGTTGCACGCCCCCCAGTGCCTCCAGGCTATGGAGTCCGGCAAGCACGTTTACAGCGCGGTGCCGATCAGTTCCGTCCCCGACGGCGACGAGATCCTCGGCTATTGCGACCGGCTGATCGAGACCTGCCGGCGGACCGGCATGCGCTACATGCTGGGCGAGACGACCTACTACCGTTCGCAGACGATGTTCTGCCGGCGCCAGGCGGCCGCGGGCGCTTTTGGTGATTTCGTCTATGCCGAGGGTGAGTACTGCCACGATATAGACGCCGGCTGCAACCTGCGCCAGGTGGCGGCCATGCGCGCCGCCAGCGCCGCCGGCCAGGAATGGAAACAGGTGAGCCGGAAGTACCAGTCAGCCGGCATCGAGACCGGGCCGATGCATTACCCGACCCACTCCACCTCCGGGCCGGTTTCGGTGATGAAGGCGCACGCGGTCAAGGTGACGGCCTACGGTTACCGGAACCGCGACGGGAAGGGCTGCGCCCAGGCCGACGAGATCACCAACGAGGTGGCCCTCTTCCGGATGAGCAACGGCGCCGCGGTCCGCATTGCCGAGCTGCGCGAGGCGCCCGGGATTCTCGGCCAGGATTCCGAGACCTTCCGGATCATGGGTACGCGGGGCAGCTTCTCCGAGAACCGCTGGTTCGAGATCGAGCGGCCGGATCCGGCCAGGCTCGACCTGAATAACCTGCCGAAGCCCCGGGTTACAAAACTGACGGCCGCCGAAATGTTCGATCCCCTGCCGCCGGAGGTGCAGGAGGCCTTCAAGCGCGCCATGTACCGCAACGAGCCGATTGACGAGAAGGATCTGCAGACCCGGGATTTCGTGCCGGCCGGCCACGGCGGCTCCCACCCCTACCTGGTGCACGAGTTCGTGGAGGCGGTGACCGCGGGCCGGCAGCCGGCCATCAATATCTGGGAGGCGGCCCGTTACATGGTCATGGG
>JAKJFK010000142.1 GCA_022704925.1 candidate division TA06 bacterium
GGCATCAACACCGCCATGGCCGGCGGCCAGGGTCTGGGTTTCGCGGTGCCCTGCAACATCGCCCGCAACGTCCTGGACCAGATCCGCAGCAAAGGCAAGGTGGTCCGCGGCTGGCTGGGCATCTCGATGCAGCCGGTCACGCCGGACATGATCGAGGGATTGAAGCTCAAGGAGGCGCGCGGGGTCCTGGTGAGCAACGTCTTTGCCGGCGAACCGGCCGACCGGGCCGGGCTCAAGGCCGGCGACATCATCGTCAGGGTCGGTGAGACGACGGTGGCCGGCACCGACGAGCTCCAAATGCTGGTCGGCTCCCGGATGCCGGGCGAAAAGCTGTCGCTGGTGGTCTTGCGGGACGGCAAGGAGGTTCCCCTGACCGTCCAGCTCGGCGAGCAGCCGGCCGATCTTTCCGCCCGGGGCGGCGCTCCCCAGGAGGTTCCGGATTGGCGGGGCATCAAGGTCGGCGCGGTCACCGAGGAGATCGCCCGGCAGCTGTCGCTGCCCAAGGCCGAAGGGGTGCTGGTGAACGAGGTCGCCTCCGACAGCCCGGCCTCCGGGAAGCTCGCCCCCGGGGTGGTCATCCTGGAGATCAACCGCGAACCGGTCCGCAGCCTGGCCGATTACCAGCGGCTGGCGGCCCGGGTGGCGGCCGACAAGGCGGCCCTGCTGCGGGTCTATAACCAGGGGCAGTACTTCTACTTGGTGGTGCCGCCGCCGGGCAAGTAGCGGAAGGTTCTTTTGCCAGGCCCGGCCGGGATGGAATAATCCGGCCGGGCCTTTTTTTTTATGCCTTTTAATCAGTCCGAGGCGGCCAGGACCGATTTCAGGCCGGGGATCTCGACCGGCCGGCCGCTCTCGATCGACTCTTCGGCGCAGATGGCCAGGGCGGTCGAGTAGTAGGCCGAGTCCTGGACCTCGGTGGGCGGGTCGTTTTCGACGATCCGGCGGTAGAACTCGTCGCGCAGGCGCAGGTCGCCGCCGCCGTGGGAGCCGCCGGTGTGGGGCGGCTTGAACTCCTCGGTCCGCCGCTCCCGGTCGTGCGAATACTCGATCCGGATCAGGAAGCGGCCCGGGTTGTCGTAGTAACCGTACATCTTGCCCTTGGGCCCGACCAGCCAGAACTCCCGCGAGTACTCCGGGGTGAAGTGGCACTCGTGGAAGGTGGCCTTGGCGCCGCTGGCGTAACTGATGCAGAGTTCCGAATTGTCGTTCAGGTTGAGTTCCTTGCTCCAGACGCAGAAATCGGTGATCCTGACCCGGGCGTCGTAGTCCATCTGGAACGACTCCAGGCTGATCCGGTAGGGACAGTCGGCCCGGTCGCAGTCGCGGCAGCGCAGTTTCGGGTCGGCCGTCCGGCCGTAGAAATCCAGCCCGCCGATGCCGTACACCTTGACCGGCTCGCTGTCCACGAACCAGTTGAGCAGGTCCAGCGAGTGGCAGGCCTTCTGGAGCAGGAGCGACCGGTAGTAGGCCTTCTGGCGGTGCGGACTGTGGAAGAAGTAGTGGCCGCCGACCGAAACGTTGTCAAACGAGTGGGCCACCAGCACCGGGCCGATGCGCCCCTCCTTGAGCAGCCGCTTCATGCTCTGGAAGACGGTGCACTCCCGCAGTTCGAAGCCGATCATGAAGATTCCGGGGCTTTTGCGGGCGGCGGCGATGATCCGGCCGGCGTCGGCGGTCGTCTGGCAGAGAGGCTTCTCCACCAGCACGTGCTTGCCGGCGGCCAGTCCGGCCAAGGTCGGCTCGACGTGGTTGCGGTCGTCGGTGGCCACCAGGACCGCGTCGATTTCCGGGTCTGCGTAGATTTTGGCCGAGTCGGTCCGGTAGGCGATCCCGTCGCCGAAGAACTCCCGGGCCTCCTTCAGCCGGTCGGGGTCCAGGTCGCAGATGGCCCGCAGGTCGAAGCCCGGATGGGCCTCCTTCCGGTAGAGGCGTCCGAAGTACTTGCCCCGGCCGCCGGCGCCGATCACCGCGGTGCGGATAACCTTTTTTTCAGCCATTCGAGGTCCCTCGAGGTTTGCGTGGGCAGGAGACTTATAAAATATATTTTAATTATTTTAAAGGCCGGTTCGGGTTTTGTCAACCTGATTTTTCATGCATTATCCCCCCTCAAAAAAAACGGCGCGGCTCCGGAAAGGGAACCGCGCCGTTTCTTTTTACGGACGCCGCCGCCGGATCAGTTGCCCAGGATGGCCTTCAGGTCCGCCTCCGGCGTGGTGATCGGCTGGATGTTGAACTTCTCCACCAGCACCTTGAGCACGTTCGGCGAGACGAAGGCCGGCAGCGAGGGGCCGAGCCGGATGTCCCGGATTCCCAGCGCCAGCAGGGTCAGCAGGATGCAGACCGCCTTCTGCTCGTACCAGGAGAGGACCAGCGAGAGCGGCAGGTCGTTCAGGCCGCACTTGAAGGCCTCGGCCAGGGCGGCCGCCACCTTGATGGCCGAGTAGGCGTCGTTGCACTGGCCGCAGTCCAGCAGGCGGGGCAGCCCGGCCACCGTTCCGAACTCCAGCTTGTTGAAGCGGAACTTGCCGCAGGCCAGCGTCAGGATCAGGCAGTCCTGGGGTGCCAGCTGGGCCAGCTCGGTGTAGTAGTTGCGGCCGGGCTTGGCCCCGTCGCAGCCGCCGATGAGCAGGAAGCGTCGTATCTGGCCGGTCTTGACGGCTTCGACCACCGTTCCGGCCACCGAGAGGATCGCCTGGTGGCCGAAACCGACCAGGATTTTCTTGCCGGCCGCCTCGGCCGGAAAACCGCCGGCTTCCAGGGCCTTTTTGATGACCGGACCGAAATCCTTCGGGCCGCCGGTTTCCGGGATATGGTTAAGGCCGGGCCAGCCGACCAGCCCGGTGGTGAAGATGCGGTCCTGGTAGGTCGGGCGCGGTTTCTGGATGCAGTTGGTCGTCATGAGGATCGCGCCCGGGAAGAGGTCGAACTCCTTCTGCTGTTCCTGCCAGGCGCCCCCGTAGTGGCCGGCCAGGTGCGGGTACTTCTTTAGTTTCGGGTAACCGTGGGCCGGCAGCATCTCGCCGTGGGTGTAGATGCTGATGCCGGTATCTTTGGTCGCTTCCAGCAGTTCCTCCAGGTCGCGCAGGTCGTGGCCGGAGACCAGGATGGCCGGACCCTGGCGGGTGCCCAGCCAGACCTCGGTGGGTTCGGGATGTCCGAAGCGGCTGGTGTGAGCCCCGTCAAGCATTTCCATGCACTTCAGGTTGACCAGGCCGAAATCCATGATCAGCTTGATCAGGTCGCCGGCCGATCGGTCCGCATCGAGCAGGGCGGCCAGGCCGGCGTGCAGGAAGGCGTTGACCTCCTCCGATTCCTTGCCGAGCCGGGCGGCGTGGTGGGCGTAGGCGGCCATGCCCTTCAGACCGTAAAGGAGGATTTCCCGCAGGCTGCGGATGTCCTCGTCCAGGCCCGGATCGGCCAGGATGCCGACCTCCCGGCTCTGGACGACCAGGTCGCCGAGCGCGGCGGCCGGAGTCCACTCGACGGCCGCCGGCACCGGTCCGGCGAAATCCCGGCCCTGCCGGGAGCGGTAGGCCGACCGGAAGAGTTCGTTGGCCTTGCCGCGCATCTTGACCGCCCGGCGCACCCAGGCTTCCAGGTCGGCCACGTCGAAGTTGACGTTGGTGACGGTGAGGAAGAGGCCTTCCATCAGGAAATGATCGACCTCGGTGTCTTTTACCTCCAGTTCCCGCGCCTGGCGTCCCCACCAGGCGATGCCCTTCATCAGGTGGATGAGCGCGTCCATCAGGTCGGCGGCCTCGGGGCTCTTGCCGCAGACCCCGCGCTGCGTGCAGCCCTTGCCGCCGACGGTCTGTTCACACTGCCGGCAGAACATGCTTCCTTCCATCTTGCCCTCCTTTTCCGGTTTTACCGGTTACCGGCCGTCCCGGTTTTCCTTCCTTGCGGTCAAGGTCGTCCAGGAGCGTGCCGATGGTGACGCCTTTCAGTCTTTCAACCACTTCTTCTTCCAGTTCCAGCAGGCGTCGGCGCAGCACGCATCCGGAACGGTTCCGGCAGAATTTCTTGCGGAACAGGCACTCGGAGAAGGTCAGTCCGCCCTGGAAGTGGCGTATCAGCAATTCCAGGGGGATTTGATCCGGGTCCCGCCGGAGCCGTACCCCGCCCCGGGCTCCTTCGCGGGCCTCAACCAGTCCGAGGTCGACCAGCCCGTGCAGCACCTGGCGTATGTAGGCCAGCGGGATCTTTTCCCGGCCGGCCAGTTCCCGGCTCGAGAGATAGCCATCGCCGGCCCGGGCCAGGATGAGCAGCGCCCGGACCGCGTAATCGCTGTTCTTGGTGAGCAATTTCATAACTGATACAATTATAGTATTAGTTTACCCGCGTTGTCAAGCCGGGCGGAAAAGGGGAGCGTCGTCCGGTCAGCGGCCGGCCGAGGCCAGCAGCAGGGTCATCCAGGCCGGGATGGTGAGCAGGGAGAAGAGGTGGGTGGCCATCACGCTGGAGGCGGCGAATTCGCGGTCGGCCCCGTAGACGTCGCTCAGGACGACGCTGGCGATGGCCCCCGGCATGATGGCCACCATCCCCAGTACCAGGCGGGGCAGCGGGTCCAGCGGGAGCGAGAAGAGCAGGATCAGGGCGAGGGCCGGTATCAGGGTCAGGCGCAGCAGGACCACGTAAAACTGGTTGAGGGTGAACAGGTGGCGCGGGGTGAGTTCCGAGATCCGGCTGCCCACCTGGAACATCGCCAGCGGCACGGTGGCCTTGCCGAAGAGATCCAGGACGTTCATTAAGGCCGCGGCCGCCTCGGCCGGCAGGCTCCCGGCCGCCGGGAGGGCGCCGTTGGCGGCCAGGAAG
>JAKJFK010000008.1 GCA_022704925.1 candidate division TA06 bacterium
TGATAAATTTAATAAAGCGGTCAAGATATGGGTCGCCCCTCGTGCGGGGGCGTGGATTGAAACCTGGATAACGCTTCAGTGAAGGACTGATGGCCCACGTCGCCCCTCGTGCGGGGGCGTGGATTGAAACCGGGAATGGTTTTCACGCTTCGCCGCGCATTCTGTCGCCCCTCGTGCGGGGGCGTGGATTGAAACCGACAAAGAACTGTGGAGAATGTTTAGCAAATATGTCGCCCCTCGTGCGGGGGCGTGGATTGAAACAGCCGATCTGGAAGTCGGCCCTGACGCCCTACAAGGTCGCCCCTCGTGCGGGGGCGTGGATTGAAACCAATCACAACACGGACAATCACATTGGCGCGGTCGTCGCCCCTCGTGCGGGGGCGTGGATTGAAACGCCACGGCAATCGGAACCACGGTCGAGGCCACCACGTCGCCCCTCGTGCGGGGGCGTGGATTGAAACGTGGACGCGGTTCAGGCGTTCGTTTGGAAGAAAGTCGCCCCTCGTGCGGGGGCGTGGATTGAAACTTGGGTAGCCTTCCACAACGGCGCGGTGGCGAAAGTCGCCCCTCGTGCGGGGGCGTGGATTGAAACTTTTTCTTTTCCGCCGTGTTGGTGGTGCTGGTAAGTCGCCCCTCGTGCGGGGGCGTGGATTGAAACAGCGTCAAAAAAGCCAACTACGCTACCTTCCCGAGTCGCCCCTCGTGCGGGGGCGTGGATTGAAACACGACGGACTTTGATTTTAATTCCTACGGTTCCTGGGTCGCCCCTCGTGCGGGGGCGTGGATTGAAACGCCCTGTGGCAAGCGACCGGCCAAGAACCTCTCGTCGCCCCTCGTGCGGGGGCGTGGATTGAAACCACCTCCCGAGTTCGCGTCCCGCTCAACCCCGAGTCGCCCCTCGTGCGGGGGCGTGGATTGAAACAAGGATAAGGATCTGACCGCACCGCCAGGATCACGTCGCCCCTCGTGCGGGGGCGTGGATTGAAACACGCCCGCCGGGGCCGTGCCGACAACCGACACAAGTCGCCCCTCGTGCGGGGGCGTGGATTGAAACCCGTCAAAGTAGGCCACGTCTCCAGCCGCCTGAGTCGCCCCTCGTGCGGGGGCGTGGATTGAAACATCGGAACGGGCGTCACCGTCAATATCGCCTACGTCGCCCCTCGTGCGGGGGCGTGGATTGAAACGCCGGATAAGGATCCGTCGAATCGAGGGGGACTGGTCGCCCCTCGTGCGGGGGCGTGGATTGAAACAAAGGGCGCGAGACCGCGATGTTCCGGCTGAAACGTCGCCCCTCGTGCGGGGGCGTGGATTGAAACATCTCTTTTTCGCCATGGAAGCCGCTCACACGCGTCGCCCCTCGTGCGGGGGCGTGGATTGAAACGTATAGCACCGAGCCGCGCCTGCGAATTGCGGCGTCGCCCCTCGTGCGGGGGCGTGGATTGAAACATCGTCCCCTCGCCTTTTCCAGCTCGATCCTGAGTCGCCCCTCGTGCGGGGGCGTGGATTGAAACTTTCACCACCGCTTCGGCCCGGTCGCAGATGTGTCGCCCCTCGTGCGGGGGCGTGGATTGAAACTTTCGGGCGGCCGTGCTTGCCGGTTCGCTTCTGCGCGTCGCCCCTCGTGCGGGGGCGTGGATTGAAACGCGGAGATGCCGGAAACCATCCGGGCGACCGGCGTCGCCCCTCGTGCGGGGGCGTGGATTGAAACCGTAGGATGCGCCTCATCACAACTTGCGCAATAGTCGCCCCTCGTGCGGGGGCGTGGATTGAAACTCGGCCTTGATCGCCTCCCACCGCGTTGCCAGTGTCGCCCCTCGTGCGGGGGCGTGGATTGAAACTATGTAGCAATACCAGCCCAGGTACTGGCGGAGAGTCGCCCCTCGTGCGGGGGCGTGGATTGAAACTTTCCAGTGACGTGGATCTCCCGCCGGGCAAGATGTCGCCCCTCGTGCGGGGGCGTGGATTGAAACAACGGATACTACCGGGACAACCTATGGGGCGTGGGTCGCCCCTCGTGCGGGGGCGTGGATTGAAACAGCGGATATGGACACGAACAAACGACCGATACAAGTCGCCCCTCGTGCGGGGGCGTGGATTGAAACGCTTCCTGCCCCGGTAGTCCCGCCGGCTTCGGTATGTCGCCCCTCGTGCGGGGGCGTGGATTGAAACCCGTAGTAGGTCGGGCCGGTCGGGTTGGAGGCCAGAGTCGCCCCTCGTGCGGGGGCGTGGATTGAAACATTGTCAACCCTTCCACCGGTCTTGTCGCCCCCAGTCGCCCCTCGTGCGGGGGCGTGGATTGAAACTAGTTTTTTGCTTATAAGATAGGGGTGTCTCTCGTCGCCCCTCGTGCGGGGGCGTGGATTGAAACTTCAAGGAAGGATTGCTCTCGAAGTTCCTTCAAAGTCGCCCCTCGTGCGGGGGCGTGGATTGAAACCTCCAGCTCGCGCCCGGTGAATTCGCCGCGGAGTCGCCCCTCGTGCGGGGGCGTGGATTGAAACTGCTCGGAGTTCAGTATCGCCGTCAATCCCTCGCGTCGCCCCTCGTGCGGGGGCGTGGATTGAAACTTACCGTAGTGGGCACTACCTACACGCGCGTATGTCGCCCCTCGTGCGGGGACGTGAAAGGAGTGATTATTGCCGGACGCTGGATTGACCGGGGGGCGCGGCAGGGGCTAAAATTGATGGTGCGATTGGGTATGATGATCGTGCGAACGACGGCGCGCCACCTTAGCTCAGCGGTAGAGCAGGGCACTTGTAATGCTCAGGTCGGGGGTTCAATTCCCTCAGGTGGCTCTCGACCGGGCGGCTTTTGATTGGGGGAAGGCCGCCGGGATATTTTTTTGATCGCCTGACCGGGTGCGCTTCGGCAATCAGGAGAGTCGGATCCCGATCAGTTTGAAGGAGGCGAAGTCGCGGGGGTACGGGCCCTGTGCGGATTGTAAGCCGCCCCGGTAGGGCGGGGCGGCGTTGTCGGTTGGCATCAGCCGGCGGCGGGTCTTGATGGTTCAGGGACCCGGCCGCCTTTTTTTATGACGGCTCGTCGCCGCCGGGCCGCCGGAGACGAACGGGCTTACTTGGCCGCCGGGGCGGCCGCCGCTTCGGCGACCTTCTTTTCGTAGGCCTCTTCTTCCCGCTGGTTATTCATCGGCCAGGTGTCGGTGCGGAAGGGAGAGGCGGGCAGGCCGGCCTTGTTGAAGAGGTTGATCGGCGGGTTCTCGCCCCAGCCGTAGCGGACGGCTACCGGCTCGGTCACCTTCGGGCTCCAGACCACCAGGGTATCCTTCTCGATCTTCGATTCGGCCCAGACGAATTTTTTGTCTTCGCCGGCGATGGCCAGGCTCTGGACCGGGCCGCCGTCGCTGGTAACCAGGCCGCCGCCGAGGTGGTCGAACTCGAGGCGGAGCTTGTCGCCCTCGCGGCGGGCGGAGCGGTAAACCGGGCCGGAGTAGGCCAGGTTCTTGCGGCCGTAGGTGTTGGCCAGGGCGGCCAGGGCCAGCCGGCGGCCCACCTCCTGCTTGTTGCGGAAGTGGACGACGCCGCCGCCGATGTCAAGGGTGACGGCCATGCCGGTGTTGGGGACGGTCTGCCAGGTGTAGAGCTGGGCCTCGCGCAGTTCGGAGAAGGAGCTCTCGACCGGCTCCTTGGGAACGTCGCGCCAGCCGGCGATCTGAACGAAGAGGAAGGGGAAGTCGCCCTGCCCCCACTGCCGGCGCCAGTCGCGGATGAGGGCGGCGAAGATCTTCCGGTAGCGGTAGCCCCAGCGGATGTTGCCTTCGCCCTGGTACCAGATGGTTCCGCGGATGGAGTAGCCGGCCACGGGGGCGATCATGGCGTTGTAGAGGAAGCCGGGGGTGAGGTAACTGTTGGCCGGGTCGAAGGGCGGGGCCGGCTTGCGCGGGGGCGTTTCGCCCTTTTCCCTGGCCTGCTTGACCGTCTCCTCCCACTTGGCCAGGTCTTCGTTGTACTTCTTCAACTGGCCCGGGTAGGAATCGGAGATTTTGCCCCACCAGTTTTCGATGACGCCCTTGACGGTCGGGTTGGCCAAGCCGTCCCGGCTCAGCCAGGCCTCGGCCCAGGTGCCGGACCAGCAGCCGTAGATGAGGCCGACCGGCACGTCGAGTTCCCGGTGCAGGTCGCGGCCGAAGAAGTAGCCGACCCCGGAGAAGCCGGAGACGGTTTCGGGGCTGCAGACCTGCCAGGAGGCCGGCAGGTCGGTCTTGGGTTCGGCGGAGAAGTCCTGCTTGATCTGGAAGAGGCGCATCCGGGGATAATTGGCGTTGGCGATCTCGGTGTCGCTGTTGATGGAGGAGCGTACCCGGACGCCCATGTTGGACTGGCCGGAGCAGACCCAGACCTCGCCGACAAGCACGTCCTTGATGGTGATGCTGTTTTTGGATCCGGCGACGGTGATTTCGTGCGGGCCGCCGGCGGCCATCGGGTCGAGCTTGACCTGCCAGCGGCCGTTGGGGCCGGCGGCGGCGCTCTTCTTTTTGCCTCCGATGGTCACGGTGACGGTTTCGCCGGGGTCGGCCCAGCCCCAGATGGGCGCGGCCAGATCGCGCTGGATGACCATGTGGTCGCCAAAGACCGAGGGCAGGCGCACCTCGGCCCGGGCCGGGACGGCCGCGAGAATGAGCAGGGTGAGCAGCGTCGAGAATAAGGCCAGTCGTCTTGAAAGCATGGTTGCCTCCGGTGCGAGAGTGGTTCCGGGGCCGGAAACGGCCACCGGGTTTATTTCACCTATTTTAGCATTTTCAGTAGATTATAACACCGGGGCTGCGGGGCGAAAGGCTCGGCCTCTCCGTATTTTTTAGACGGGCGTCCAACAAGCCCGTCATACCCGCATGCTTCAGGCGGGTATCCAAGAAGCCTGTCGTGCCCGTTTGTTGTAGACGGGCATCCAATCCTTAAGAGGTTTTGAACGAAAAACAACGGATAAAGACAACTACTGGATCCCCTTCTACTACATAAGGGGATGACCCCTGAAGTAGAACGCTTCACGTACACTTCAGGGTTTTGGATTGGTTTTTCAGACGAATCGCGCCGAAGCGCGTAATATACGCGCGGGCGGGGATGAGGCGGAAACAGGGAGCGGCCTCAGGCGAAGGCGGCGGTGACCTCGGCGGCGACCCGCGCCCAGTCGGCCAGGCGGCGGGGATCGCCGCGGGTGGTGCTGATGTCCTTGAGGATGATTTCGACGGCGCAGCCGCGGGCCGCCTCCAAGGCCTGGCGCAGTTCGGCCCGGACCCGTTCCGGGTTCCAGTCGTCGCCGGCCAGGCTGGCCGGGTTGGGCTTGAGGGAGAAGACATAGCGGCCGCCGATGGCGGCGGCCCCTTCGGCCAGCCGGGCACGCGGGCTCATCGAGATCTTGCGCAGGCGCGGGATGCGCTTGAGGATGCCGATCTTGTGGTGGAGCGGTTCGCAGCAGCCGTAGTAGTTGAGGCCGAAGCGTGCCAGCCAGGGGAGTTCGTGTTCGAGGGCG
This sequence comes from candidate division TA06 bacterium, assembly GCA_022704925.1. GTDB lineage: Bacteria > Ratteibacteria > UBA8468 > MWAK01 > MWAK01 > MWAK01. The sequence goes on from JAKJFK010000008.1 coordinate 5,482, forward strand.
AACTCTTCGTGCATCCGGGGCGAGACCTCGGAGAAGATCTGGGCGGTGGCGCCGCCCCAGAGGTCTATGGTCCGGACCTGGGCAGGGTCGAAGCCGGGCGCGGGCAGCTGGTCGGTGTAGCCGAGGCCGCCGGAGCCGACCCGGTCGTTGGCGTTGTTCAGGGCCAGCAGGTTCTGGCTTTCGAGCTGGTCGAGGCCGGCCAGGTAGGCGTTTACCAGCCGGTCCATGGCCTGGTGGATCAGCGCCGGGCGCAGGACCAGGTCGGCCAGGGCGGCCTCGACGCCCCACCACCGGACCAGGAGGTCCCAGGGAGCGAACCAGCCGCCGGCCCGGCCGCGCTTCTCGACCGGCAGGATGCCGTCGAAGAGGTCCCGCATCTGCTGGAAACGGAGTTCGGTGGTTTCGCGGTCGAGGGTTATCACGGGCGGCTTGATCTTCTCGAGGTCGGCCTCGTCCTGGAGCTGGGCTTCGTAAAGGTGGGAGCTGATGTGGGCGGCCGGACCCTGGGGGATGGTCCGCTCCTTGACGGCGAGGCCGAAGCCGCTGTCGCGGATGACCAGCGGGCAGTAGAGGCGGTTTTCGACCACCATTTCGCCCGGGAAGTTCCGCCACTGGTAGAGGAGGCGGCGGAAGTTGAGCTCGAGGTTCCGGCAGAAGGGGTGCTCGGCCTGGAGGGCCAGTTCCGGGATATCGTATTCGCCCCAGGGAATTTCGAAGATGAGGACCGGCGGCCGGGCTGGCTGGAGGGCGTTGACGCGGCGCCAGCGTTCGGCGTTTTCCGATTGGACGGGCAGGTCGGCGATGGCGGCCTGCGCTTCGGCCAGCCGGCGCAGGATTTCGCGGTCGCGGCTGGAGATTTTTTCATCGTTCCGGGTTTCGGCCATGGTTATCTCCTGGCGGGCGGAGCGCCCGGGCGGCGGTTCTTATTTTTTCAGGGCGTAGAGTTCGAGGCCGTTCTCCCGGAAGAGCTTGCGGGCCGCGTCGCGAGCCAGCCCCTCGCTCCAGTAGTCCTGGGTGACCTTGTCGGTCAGGACCTCGGCCACGCAGTCGCGGGCCATCTCCAGGTGGCCCCAGATCAGCTCGGGGAAGTGGACGTCGGAGCCGAAGCCGATCAGGCGGTGGATGGGCACCAGGTCGAGCCATTCGGAGAGGACCTGGCGGCTGGCGGCCGGGCTGACCAGGTAGATCCAGGCCAGGTTGAGCCAGGCGTTCGGGTAGTGCTTGCCGAGCATGCCCAGCATGCGGGCGTATGGGTAGCCGGCGTGAAAGAGGTCGAAGCGGACGGCGCGGAAGCGGTTGAGGAGCGGGAGCAGCAGCAGGGGATCCGATTCCGGGATGGCGCCCCAGGTGGTCTGGACGCCGGTGTGGATCTGGAAGACCAGGCTGAGTTCGGCGCAGAGTTCGGCCAGGTAGAAGATGAAGTGGTCCTGGAGCTCCCTGGCTTCGGCTGGGTCGAGCGGACCGGGGCCGAGGGATTTCTCGAAGAGGCGGGTGGCCCGCGTTTCGGTTACCGGCCGGCTGTCCAGGGTGCGGAAGTAGGCGTGGGCCAGCTTGAGCCCGACCGCGCCGTCGGACCGGGCCGCGCTGGCCAGGTCGGCCAGGCCGGCCCGGGCGGCCTTGAGGCTGTCGATCGGTCGGTCGAGGCGTTTTTCGAGGGCGGTCCGTCCTTCGGCCGAGTCGAGGCGCAGGGCGTTCTCCATGCGCAGGACGCCGGCGAAGTAGCGCCGGTCCCACGCCTCCCCCCAGCCGACGTTGCGCACCTGGATTTCGAGGTTGCAGACGCTCCGGGTGACGTAGTCGTACCAATTCGGGTCGCTGGTCTTCCGGCGGATGTCGGTATCGAGGCGCCGCCAGTTGGCGTCGTCCAGTTCCGGGTCGGTGAAGTCGAAGAGTTTCCGGTAGACCAGCAGCTGGTGGCGCCAGTAGGCGGTGTTGCCGGCCGATTCGAGGGCGGTTTTCAGCCGCCGCCAGCATTCGCCGGGGTCCTCGATGGCATCCATCTCCCAGGGGCCGATGAGGCCGGCGGCGTCGCGCTGGAAGTAGTGCTGGAGATTGAAGAGGTTGATTTCGCGCGCGTAGTAAACGTCCGGGGCGTAGGTGTGGGAGTGGCCGTCAACGGTCCGCAGGGAGTAGAGCTGGGTGAGCAGTTCCCGCTTGAGCGCTTCTCTCTTTTCCATCGGGTTGTCGGATTTCCGGTTTGGGCGGCCGCTTTCAGGGTCGGGAGGAACGCTGTTCGCCGGCCCGGACGGCCTCCAGGCGGAAACGGGCCGGGATGAACTTGACCGGGACGGCGAAGTTGAGGTTCTGGGTGCCCTGGAAGGTGCCGGTGATGATGCCGATCACCCGCCCCTGCTGGTTGATGAGCGGTCCGCCGCTGCTGCCCTGGGAGACGGGCGCCGTGGTCTGGATATACTGCTCCTGGTTGCGGATGCCGCTGACCAGGCCGTTGGAAAAGGTGAGGGGGAAGCCGATCGGGTTGCCGATGGTATAGACCTCCTCGCCGATTTCGGGGTTGGCGGCCGATTCGAGGGGCAGGAAGTAGTTCGAGTTTTCAATGGTGGTCAGGACGGCGATATCGATGCCGCTGGAGTCGAGGTAGATATCGCGCACCGAGAATTGCCGGTTGCCGCCCAGGACGGTGATGCGCCCGGGCTCGGCCCCGTACACGACGTGAAGGTTGGTGACGACCAGGTTGGGGCTGATGAAGAAGCCGGTGCCCAGGATGGGCGGGAAGCCGCTCCTCTGGACGGTGAGGTAGACCACCGCGTCCTTGGCGTTGGCGTAAATCTCCCGGGGCTTCCGGTCCGGCGCGGCCGCCGCGGCCGGACGCCGGGTTTCGAGGGCCCGGAGCTGCTCCCGGGCCGCCTCCTCGGCGCGCGCCTCCTCCTGGAGACGCTGCCGGCCGGCGGCCGTTTCGGCCTGCCGGCGCCGGGCCTGGGCCCGGGCATACTCGGCGGCCTCCTGGGAGCGCCGGCCCTCCTCCTCGCGCCGCTTCTCGTTTTCGATCTCGGCCTGGATGGAATCGATCAGGTCGGCGGCGGCCTTCTTCAGGGTCGGCTCGGCGGCCAGCACCTTGACCGAGGTCAGGACCTGGCGGGCCTGGTCGTAACGGCCGGTCTTCAGGTAGCAGAGGCCGAGTTGGTACTGGGCCTGGTGGAAGTTGGGCCGGCGGCGGCCGGCCTCCTCGAGGTAGGGGATGGCCTCGGCGTAGCGGCCGTCTCCGGCCAGGGCCGAGCCGGAGGCGAAGAGTTCGTCGGCGGTCTTCTCGACCGGGAATGAAGATATTTGCTGGGCCGGCAGTTCAGCCGGCACGAGCAGGCAGAAAAGGAGCAGGCAGAGGATGAGCGGGCTTCTCATGGGCGTTCGGCGGCCGGCTTTGAACGGGAAGGGCCGGGTGTTCTCCTTATTTTATTCCCCCGGGTATATCTTATCACCGGCGTCCGGCTTCGTAAAGCAGGCGGAAGGGAGGGGAGAACATGCTTTTGTGAATCTCCGCCTACGACTTGCGGGGACAGGCATGAGGGGATGACGAACGAAAGATGAGACTTTAGGCGGGATACATAAAAGTCTGTCATACCCGTATGCCGTAGACGGGTATCCAATCCTTAAAAGGTTTTGAATCAAAAAAATTGATAAAGACAACTGCTGGATTCCCGCCAACTATCCGCGGGAATGACGAGTAGAGGGGGCGCCAAAAAAGGGGCGCGGCCGTCAAGGGCCGCGCCCCGGGTCAAACCGATCCCGCCCGCCGGCGGGTTATTCGAGCTTGGTGTTGATAGCCTTCTCCTCGAGCTTGTTGGTCAGGCTGGACTTGCCGTCGTAGGTGAGGGTGAAGGTGTAGAGCGTGTCCCGGACCAGTTCCTTGGTGAGGGTGACCCGCCCCTCGCCGACCTTCTTGCGTTGGGTCAGGATGCCGCCCAGGATATCCTCGTCCTTGTAGTGGTAGGCGATCATCTGGAACTCGTAGGTGCCCTTTTCGACCTCGAAGGTCTCGGTCTCCTTGGCTCCCCACTCCAGTTCCTTGACGGTCCACTCCTCGGTCCCGGTCTTGCGGTACTGGAAGGAGAAGGGCTGGTCGGACTTGCTGGTCTTGCTGGTGCTCTTGACCAGCTGGATGGTGATCCGGGCCGGCAGGGCGGCGTATTTCGCGGCCAGGGCCTCCTTGGCGCTCGCGGTGGCGGATGCCGTCGTCCAGCTCTTCTTCAACTCCTCGAAGGATTTTTCGACGGTTACCGACTTGCCGTTCTGGACCAGGACCCGGTCGTGGATGGCGTAGTCGCCGTTGACCAGGATGACCGAGTGGAAGCCGCTCTCCATGTCCTTGATGGTGAAGGGGGCGTTCTGGGTGTGTTTCTGGCCGTCGATGTAGACCTGGGTGTTCTTCCAGTCGGAGGTGACGGTAAGGTTGCCCTTGCCGCCCCGGAAGATGTCGCCCCAGCGCCGGCCGTTGGTGGTGGGCGTCGTCTCCTTCTCCAGGGTCAGGTCGAGGCGGGCCACCTGGCCGGCGACGATCGTGACGCTCTGGGTGGCGTTCTTGTAATTTTCGAGCGTCACCAGGACGGCGTGCTTGCCGGCGGCCGCGGTCGTCAGCAGGGGCGTCTTGCCGGCCTCCTTGCCGTCCACCAGCACGGTGGCGCCGGCCGGGGTGCTGGTGACGTGCAGATAGCCGTCGGCCGCGAAGGCGGGGCGGCTGCTGAAGATGAGGGTGAAGAATCCCAGGGCCAGAACCGTCAATCCCAATCGTCTGATCATGCCGCGCCTCCCGGTGAGCGAAAAAAGCTTTTGTCTGCATCAGTAATTATTGACGCGGCCGGAGAGTTTTGTCAAACGGCGGCGGTTTTTTACTTGCGGCGGAAGGGGGTGAGCAGTCGTTTGTCGAACTTGAAGCGGAGGGTGAGGTAAGGACCCTGGCCCCGGTAGGCGTCCTGTCAGGGCCTGGTTAAGGTGGCGACAGTTGGCGCCGGCCTGTTGTTGTAAGTTAAAAAGGGGGCGACGGATTTTTTGCGGCTTGACTCTTAAAGGATTTTCCAAAGATTATCGGAAAGGATTATTCTTCGACCGGAATGATCCGGCCGGCGGCGGTGAAGACGAGGTGGGTTTCGACGCGTCGGCCCGGGAACAGGGACTGGGCTGCCTGGCGGTAGATATCCAGCTGGGGCCGGTAGCCGGCGGCCGCCTCGGCCAGTTTCTCCGGCCGGACCGGGCCGGTTTTGTAATCGTAAATCCGGACTGTGTCATCGGTGATGATGACCCGGTCCATCCGGCCCGGTATGCTTCCGTCCGGACGGTTGAGCACGAAGGGCAGTTCGGATTGGCCATCGGGCCGGGGGCGGACGATCGGCCCGGCCGGGCCGGCCAGCAGTTCGGAGACCTGGCGCCAGGCCTCAATCGTGAGGGGTTTTAACTCTCGTTCTGGCAGCGGGTAGGCGAGCCGCCGGCATCGTTCCAGCACGGCCGTCTCGACGGCCTCCAGCCGGCCCAGGCTGATTTCGTTCAGGAGTTGATGGATGACGGTTCCCAGCTGCCGGGCCTGTCCGGAGACGGCGCGGAACTCTTCCAGGTAGTCGGTGGCTGGCCGGCTGGTCGGTTGAGGCGCGGGGAGCGGCGCCGAGAGGTCTGGCCCGGCCGCCGGGGGCGGGCCGGCCTTCTCCGGCGAGGGCGGCCCGGCGGTTTCCAGTTCGGCCAGGATCATGGAGGCCCCGGCCACCCGGAACCCAGGCAACGGCGGTGGATTGTCAAGATCAAGGGCGCCGGCGATCCAGTCCAGCGGGGATTTTTCTTTTTCCCCGGTCTTTTCGGTGCGGAGGCCGGAGAGGAAGAGGGCGTCGCGGGCCCGGGTGACGGCCACGTAAAAGAGGTGGCGTTCCTCCTCCAGTTCCTTCTCCCGGTTTTCCAGGAAGAGGGGGTGAAATTGGCGCAGGCGGGATTCCGGTTCTTCGGCCAGGGTGAAGGTTTTCGGGTCGCGCTCCATGGCCAGGAGATCGGGTTCTTTTCGCTTGTTTCCGAAGGGTTGGTCGAGGCCGGGCAGGATGACGATTGGGAATTCCAGGCCCTTGGCGCTGTGGACGGTGATTACCTGGACCGCGTCCAGGTCCTCGGTCAGGACGTTGGCCCGGGCCTCGCGGGGGTCGGAACTGAGCCGGTCGAGCCGCTCATTGATCTCGGAGAGGGAGAGGCCCTGTTCGGAGAACTGATCCAGCTGGGCGAGGAATTTTTTCAGGTTTACCTGCTCCGGGTCGAGGGGGAAGCAACGCCAGGCCTCGGCGTCGAGCAGGAATTCCTCGAAGAGGCGGCCGACCGGCAGGCGGCCCCGGCGGGCCAGGGCCGCTTCCAGGATCCGGACCGCGGTGCGGGCCTTCTCTTCCGGGGCGGCGCAGAGTTTCGGCCACCAGCCGGAACCGGGTTGATCGTAGAGGCGCAGGAATTCGCCGGGTTGGAAACGGAAGAGGCGGCTGGAGAGCAGCGTGTAGAGGGCCAGGCCGTCGCCGGGGTCGGCCAGGAAGGCGGCCAGGCTGCGCAGCAGGCAGACTTCCTCGGCCTGGTAGAAGCCGCTTCCCTTGACCACGGTGTAGGGAATGGCGTGTTTTTTGAAGCCGGCCTCGAAGATTTTCAGGTGGGTCCGCTCGCGCAACAGGAGGGCGAAATCGCGGAAGCGGGCCGGCCGCAGCGTCTCGTCTTTCTCCGAAACCTGGAATTCGCCGACCAGGGAGAGAATCCGCCGACTGGCCAGTTCCGCCTCCCGGCCGCGGACCTCTTCCCGGTTTTCCTGGTCGGGTCCGGATTCCAGGAGGGTCAGTTCGACCCGGCCGGGCGTCTTGGTCGTCCGCGCCTGTTCCAGCGGCAGGTAGCCGACCCGGAAGCCGCTGCCCGGGTCTCCGGTCATGATTTGGCTGAAAAGGTGATTGGTGAACTCTATGATGGCGGCCCGGCTCCGGTAGTTGTGCTTCAGCGTTTCTTGGCGGAAACTCGGTTCGCGTCGGCGCAGTTCTTCCGGGATTGAACGGAAGACTTCGCTGTTGGCGTCGCGGAAGTAGTAGATGGCCTGCTTTTCGTCACCGACCATGAAGAGGGAGGTGGGCTGGTCGGGGTTCCGCCAGGAGGCGCCGCTGAACCATTCTTCGCTCAGGGCCTCGAAGACGCCCCACTGGAGGAAGTTGGTGTCCTGGAATTCGTCGATCAGGATGTGGTCGGTTTGCTCGTCGAAGGCGTAGAGGATGTTCAGCGCTTCGGGGTGCCGGGTGAGCAGCTGGTGGGCCAGCAGGGGCAGGTCGGTGAAGTCCAGCAGGTCGGCGGCCCACTTCTTCTTCCGGTAGGCTTCCAGGAAACGGGACCGGAAGATGTTCAGCAGTTCCCCGGCTCGCCGGTAACTCTCCAGCTGCCAGGCGGCCCGGGCCAGCGGCTTGAATTGTTCGAGCCAATTTTGATAGGCCCCTTTCTTCAGGCCGGAGCCGGGCGGGGCCTGTTTGCGCCATTCACCTTTTTCAGTGAGCAGCTTGAATTGTTCGGTCCGGAGGCATCCGGCCACCTGGGCGGCCGCCGCTTCGGTCCAGGCCGGCGGGAAGAGGTCCTGGTAATTGGTGAAGATGCGCGGGCCGGCCGGGTGATCGACCAGTTCCCGGCTGTATCGACCGAGTTCATCGAGCAGTTCGTTGATCGGCGTATAGTAAACCTCCCGGCTGGTGAGGTGGATCTTCTCGAAGAGGTAGTGGATGCGCTCGGCAAAGGCTTGCCAGCCTCGAAAGCGCCCCTCGGTCACCATCTCCAGCAGCCGGCCGGTCTCTTCGTCCGTCCGTCCGGCTCGGGGCCTGATTTCCTGGAGCGCCTCCTGGAAGGCCTCTTCACGCAGGTAGCGGTCGTCGGTGGTCACCTCGAGGTCGGCGCTCAGGTCGATCAGGGGGGCTGAACGGCGGATGAGCGAAAGGCAGAAGGAGTCGATGGTCGAGACCCGCATTTCGAGGATCCGTTCGAGCAGTTGCCGGTAGAGCGGCGGGTCATTCGTCTTCAGCAGGGAGAGGATGCGTTCCTTCATCTCGGCGGCCGCCTTCTCGGTGAAGGTGATGGCCAGAATGCGGCCCGGCTCGACTCCGCGCTTCAACAGGGCGATGTAGGCGTTGGCCAGCCGCTGGGTTTTGCCGCTGCCGGCCGGCGCCGAGACGAAGGTTATTTCACAGGGCATGGTTTATCCGCCGCGGGCAGCAGCCGCTGAAGTCGCACTGGCCGCAGTTCTGGTTTTTGAAATTTTCCGGGGCGCGGAAGTTGCCGGAACGGATGAGGTTGACGACCTCCCGGGCTCGGTTGACCGCTCTCTGGATTTTCTCTTCCAGGTCAGGGCCGGTGATGGGTTTGAGGTCGCCTGGATCGCGCAGGGAGTAGATCGTGATGGCACCCACCGGCCGGCCGTCGGCCGGCCGGTAGAGGCGGGCGTAAAGGGGTAACTGGAGGTAATCAACGCCGATCCGGCCCGGATTCGGCGCCTGGCCGGTCTTGTAGTCGATCAGGAGCAGGCTGTTGTCCGAGGCGTCTACCCGGTCGATTTTTCCGCTCAGGATGATGCCCGGCTCCAGCTCGGCGCGGATCAAGACTTCGAACTTTTCCGGCTGGAAGCCGCTCGCCCGAAGTCCTTTTTCGCGCTCGACCAGTTCCGGGGCCAGGTTGGTGAAGATCCGGCGGGCCGTCTCCTGCCAGAATTCACTCAGGTGATAGCGGGGCAGGCTCTCGGTGAGAACGGCGACCAGGCGGTCCGGAATGCCGGTCGGTTCGGCCGGCCCGGGCTGGTGGAGTTTCTCCAGGACTTCGTGGGCCAGCTGGCCCCAGACCTTCGGCTCCACCGAATACGCTGGCTCGGAGGTTCGTTCCAGTCTCAGGACCCGCTCAAAGAAGAAGCTGATCGGGCAGCGCAGGTAATCGTCGAGCCAGGTGATCCGGATCCGCTGGTTCGGTCCGAAACGCGCCTTGATGATTTCCAGGGCAACCGGGTCAGCCGAGAGGTCGGGTTCGTCCGGCCGTCCGACCGGTTTACCGCGGCCGGCGGCCGCCTGGACTTCGGCCCGGCTGAAGAGGCCGGCCGGCCGGTCCGGAAAGCGGCGGGTCCGGTCCAGCAGGAAGGGTGAGGGGAGGAAGAGGGTATCGCCGCTGGTTCGGGGGAAGGAGAAGAAGCCGGCGGCCGGAAGCCGTTCCAGGCGGCGGAAGTGAAGGCGTTCCCGTTCCAGGTGGCCGGAGCGTTCCGGCAGGCCGAGCGCCTTCTTCACGAATTCGGGCAGGATCGGGTCGAAGGCCGGCCGCCGGGGCAGGGAGGCCTCGGCCAGGCCGGCCACGAAGCAGCGCTCCGGGCTGAGGCCGCGGGTGTCCAGGAAGCTCAGCGCCGCCACGCCCTCGCTCTCGGCGCCGGCGGCTGCTTGTCCCAGCAAATGGCGGAGCATCCGGGCGAAGCAGACGAAGTCTATCTTGCGGTCTTCGAGCAGGCGTTGGCCGAAGTCCTCCAGCCGGTTGAAGAGGGAGTAAAAACTTTCGCGGACCGTTTCCGGTTCCCCGGCCAGGAATTCGTCCCAGCCGAATTTGGTTAGGAGAGCACGGAGCCGGCTGAGAAATCCGGCCAGTTGGTCCTGGCGCGGCCGGGTCAGGCCGGCGGCGACTTTGAGCAGCTGGTCGAGTTCAGCCTGGAAGGCGGTCAGGTCCTGGTCCGACCAGCCCTCTTCCTGCAAGCGGTCGCCGGCCACCGGGTCCCTGGAAAGGCGCCAGGCCAGGCTGCGCCAGGCCTCGCGGCCCCGGTTGAGGCCGGCCCGGCTGGAGAGACGCGGAAAGGCGTCGCGCAGCCGGGGAGCGAGGCGGGGCAGGGCCGGCGCGCCGATCAGGGCGGCCAGGTAACGGCGCGGGAAGTCGTTTTCCAGACAGGCCAGCAGGGAGAGGATCGGCTCGGCGGCCGCCAGTTGATCGAGGGGAATCTCAGCCTCCAGGCGCAGCGGGATTCCGAAACGGGCGAAGGTGCGTTCCGCCAGCTTTTGATAGGGGGCCGGATCAGGGAAGGCGACCAGGATCTTTTCCGGGGCCACGCCCTCGGTCAGCACCGCCTTTTTGATCAGACCGGCGATGAGTTCCAGTTCCGTTTCCCGGTCGGGCAACTCGCAGTATTCGGCCGCCCGGCCCGGTCCCGGATCCGGTTTCAGGTGACAGATTTCGAAGGGGGCGCAATCTTTCAGGAATTCGAGGAAGAGGTTCGGGATGTGGTAGACCTCCGGTTCGGACGGGTCGTGATAGGCCAGGGCGATGGTCCGCTCGGAGCGGCGGAGCAGGGCTTTCAGCAGGTTGGCCTCTACCGGCGTCAGGTCATAGAAGCCGTCCAGCAGGAGCGTCTTTGGGCCGGGTTCGAGGCGATCGGTCAGTTTCGGGGCCGCCCGCTGGATGTCCTCGCTGTCCAGGAAGTCGTGCCGCTTGAGAAAACGGTCGTATTCGGCCATCAGGTCGAGGTTGTCCAGCATTTTTTGCAACTGGTCCGGCGACCGGTCGAACAGGGTGGGGAGCCTTTCCTTTAGCGCGGCCGGCGACTGGTCGGGCAGGTACTGCTTGATTTCCTTGATGCTTCCGGCCAGGAATCGGGTAAAGCCAAAGCGGTTGGTGTTTTCGGCGGGCTGGTCGAGCGGAGTCCGCAGGTGGGCCAGGAGCAGCGGTTTCAGGTCGTCCGGGAACCGGTTGGCCGTACCGAAGTTTTCGAAGAGGTCGTTGGCCAGCTGCTTGGGGGTGTAGAACCGGGGCGGGATGAAGGCGGCCCGGCCGGTTGATTGGTTGAAGAGGCGTCGGGCTTCGCGCGTTTTGACCGGGGTGGGCGCGATGTACCAAAGGCCGGAGAAGTCGGGGCCGTTTTCGCCGGCCAGGGCGAGCTCGAAGAGGCGGCGGGTTCCCTCCCGGCAGGAGAAGGGCGCGGTTAGTATCCGGAGCATCAGTATTATTTTATCGTAAAAACCCGGCCAGAAAAAACGGGCGGCGGCCGGGGCGGATCTCCGGTCCGGAACCGGCGGCGTCGGCGTTAAGGAAGCCGGGGTCCGCGGTCAGGCGGCGCCCTGGAGGGCCCGCCTCATCCCGTCCAGGATGAGGCGACGGGCGGCCCGGCCATACTTGAGATCGGCCTGGCCGGCCGAGGCACTGTACCACTTTTTGGCCGCCCGGCGCCGGGTGTCGTCGACTCCCTCCGGGCAGAAGGCCAGCATCAGCGAGGTTTCCTGGCGGCCGGCGTGGTCGATCGGGTAGCGGGCCTGGGCCTCGGCCGACATGAACGGGTGGACCCGGATCCAGTTGAAGGGATTGGCGCCGGCCTCGTTCCGCTGGTAGTAGTCGCGCATGGCCGGGTCGCCCCACCAGTTTTCGCCCCGCTGCTTCTCCAGGAACTCGAAGGTGGCCTGGCGGGCGGCCAGCTTGAAGGCCAGGTCGGTCGGCATGCCGTCGGCGAAGTTCTCGCTCTGGTGGTGGATGAAGAGATGGATGTTCCGGAAGCCGACCCGCAGCAGCGAGGCGAAGAGCGGCCGGGCGAATTCCAGCAGGGCCGGGGCGCCCACCTGGACGGTGCCGTTATTTTCGGGCGGCTCCACCACGTAGCTGGCCGCGCCGTAGTAGAAGGGCGGGAAGAGGACCAGGTCCAGCTCCTTTTCCAGGAGCTCCAGGGCCCGGATTACCAGGAGCGTGTCCACGCCCAGGACGCAGTGCTCGGCGTGGTACTCCAGCACGCCGACCGGCAGGACGGCCGGACGGTTCTGCTTCAGGGCCTGGCGCAGCTGGTGGGGAAACATCATTTCGTAGCGCATCGAGTCTCCTTGCGGCCGGGGCCGGCCGGGAGGGGCAAACCGCGGCCGCTGGCCGCCTTTTGACAGGTTTTCGCCGGTCGTGTTATCGTTATCTGAAGCATAGCATCAGGCCGGAGCGAGTGTCAAGACGCCGCCGGCCGGTCGTTTCCGGAGGCCGCCATGGCCAGCAGAAGAGTCAGGTTGAAGGATATCGCCGCAAGGGCGGGCGTGTCGGCCATGACCGTTTCGCGCGTCCTCAACCAGCATGCCCACGTTTCGGAGGTGGTCCGGGCCCGGGTCCTGCAGCTGGTCAAGGAGTACGACTATCAGCCGAATTTCATCGCCCGGAGCCTGGTCAGCCGGCGGAGCCGGACGGTCGGTTTTCTGGTCCCGGCCATCAACCTCTCCTACTTTTTCGAGATCATCCGGGGCATCGAGACCGTTTTCGGCCGGAACGGCTACCACCTGATCCTGGGCCACACCGGCGAGGATGCCGCCCGGGAGCGGGCCGAACTGGGCGTCCTGCGTTCCCGGCAGGTGGACGGACTGATCATCGCCCCGGCCCTCAACGTCAACGACATCGAGCCCTACCTGGCACTGCAGAAGTTGGAGCTGCCGGCGGTCTTCGTCGACCGCTGCTTCCCCGGCCTGGAGTGCTCCTACGTTTACTCCAACGACCAGGCGGGCGGCCGGCTGGTCGGCGAACTCCTGCTGCGGCTGGGCCACCGCCGGATTGCCTTCCTGGCCGCGGCGCTAAGAGATCCCGAGTACTGCCGGATGAAAAGCTGCCGGGACTTCCTCGAGGCGGCGGGCGTCAAGACGGATCGGCGGCTGGTTCGGCTGGCCGGGGTGACCCGGGCCGACGGGTACCGGGAGGCCGGCCATTTGCTGGGGCTGGCCGCGCCGCCGACCGCGGTCTTCGCCCACAACGACGAGGTGGCCATCGGGGTCTACCAGCGGGCCCGGGAGATGAAGATCCGCATTCCGGGCGACCTGACCGTGATCGGGTACGGCAACCTGCACTGGAGCGGCTACGTTGACCCGCCCCTGACCACCGTCGACCAGAAGCCCTTCGGGATCGGCTCCGAGGCGGCCCGGGTGCTGCTGGAGCGGATCGAGAAGCGCGGGACCCGGCCCACCCGTATCCTGGTCGAGCCGGAATTGATAACACGCGGTTCCCACGCCGCTTGCCAACCACGGAGGTGAGCATGTCAAAGGGAATCAGCCGGACGGAGTTCCAGGAGCGCTGGCGGCGGCTGCAGGCCGGCCTGGCGAAACTGGACCTGGACGCGGCGCTGGTCCATTCCAACGAGGCCGATTTTGCCAACGTGCGCTACCTGTCCGACTACTGGCCGATCTTCGAGAGCGCCGGCGTCTTCATTCCCCGGCAGGGAGAGCCGGTCCTGCTGATCGGCCCCGAGAGCGAAACCTTTGCCGCCAGCCACAGCCGGATTCCCGGGTTCAGGATGCTGCTGGAATACCGGGAATCGGCCGAGCCGGAGTACCCGACCATTCCCGTCTCCAGTTTCCGGGAGGTCTTCCGGGAGGGTATGGCGGGAAGGAAACTGAAGCGGCTGGGCATCATCGGCCACAGCATCTTTCCGGCCTTCATCCAGGATAAGCTGCGGAAGGAGTTTCCCGGCCTGGAGCTGGTCAAGGCCGACCAGGTCATCTTCGACCTGCGCGCCGTCAAGAGCCCGGCCGAGATCGACCTGCTGCGGCGCGGTTTCCGGATCAGCGAACGGGCGGTGGCCCGGGTGATCGCCGAGCTGGCTCCGGGCCGGACCGAGCTGGAGATGGTAGGCACGGCCCAGGCGGCCATCTACCAGGGCGGCGGCGAGTACGAGGCCCACCCGGTTTACGTGTTGGCCGGCCGCCATTCCACCCACGCCATCGGCCGCCCCACCCACCGCCGGATCAGGTCCGGCGAGGTCGTCCAGCTGAACATCGGCGCCCGGGTGGCCGGTTATTCGCCCTCGGTCGGCCGGCCGGTCTTCATGGGGCGGATCACGCCGGAGGCGCGCCGCCTCTTTCAGCAGGGGCTGGACCTGCACCGCAGGACGATCGAGCTGATGAAGGCCGGGGTGGCGGCCCGGTCGGTGGTGGAGAAGTTCTACGATTACGCCGGGAAGCTCGGCTGCCGCCAGAACCTGCTCTACGGGCCCTGCCACGGCCTGGGCCTGATCGAGGTGGAGCGCCCCTGGATGGAGGAGACCTCCGACTACCGGCTCCGGGAGCGGATGACCTTCCAGGTGGACACCTTCCTCTATAACCGGGATTTCGGTCTCCGCTGGGAAGACGGGGTGGTTGTTACCCGGGATGGCGTGGAGGAGCTATCCAGCCGGTTGCAGCGGATCATCCAGGTCAGGGGATAGGCAATCGGCCCGAACCAACGGTCACAAAAAAAGCCCCGGCCGGGTTCTCCGGCCGGGGCTCCTTTTTGATGATGGGAGGCGCGTCGGCAGCCTTACTTGACCAGCGTTTCGAAATGGACCTTCCGGGCGAAGGGATAGGAGACCTGCTCCACCTCGATCTCGCCCAGGCTCTTGAGCATGAGCAGGTCCTTGCCGACGCCCAGTCCGACCAGGTAATCGTAGACGGCCTTGACCCGGCGCTCGGCCAGTTTCAGGTTGTACTCGATGCTCCCTTCCGGCGAGCAGGTGGCCTCGAGCAGGAACTTCACGCCGCTGGAGGCCTTGATGATCTCGGCATTCTTCTTCAGGATGTTCCTGGTCAGCGGGGTCAATTCGGCGCTGTCGTAGGGGAAGAAGACATCGCGGATGCCTGGATAGGCCTTCGTCTCCACCGTCACCGGCTTATCCACGTAAACGATTTTCTCCACCGGCTTCTCGACGATCTTTTCGACCGTGACCACCTTCTCCACCGGCTTCTCGATAATCCGCTCAACCGTCTTCTCGACGACCACCGGTTTCTCGACGACCGCCGCCGGCTGGTCGATGACGATCGCCCGCGGGCCTACCGGCGACACCTTGCAGGCACAGCCGGCCATGAAAGCCGCTACTGCCACCAGAACCAGCCAAAGCATCCATTTCTTCATACGCCTCCCCCTTTTGATTAAAATTGCACCAGACCGGCTGGATGTTTCCGTTTGGGTTGACAGCGCCTGTATAGATAATTTTTACCTTTTATAACCGGTTTTGTCAATAACCTCTATGGCCGGTGGCGCGAAACGGCCGATTCCTTGAAGAGCTTGTAGTCGATGCTGTCGGCCAAAGCCTGGAGGCTGGCCTCGATGATGTTCTCCGAAAGGCCGACCGTGCCCCAGGTCTCCTCCCGGTCGGCCGATTCGATCAGGACCCGGACCTTGGCGGCCGTGGCCGCCTCCGGGTTGAGCACCCGCACCTTATAATCGGTGAGGCGCAGGTCGGCCAGCGAGGGGTAGAAGGAGAGCAGCGCCTTTCTCAGACTGGCGTCGAGCGCGTTGACCGGGCCGTCTCCCTCGGCGACGGTGTGCTCGAGGCGGTCGCCCACCTTGACCTTGACCGAGGCCTCCGAGACGATCAGGCCGTTCTTCCGCTCGACGATGACCCGGAACTCCTGGACCTGGAAGAAGACGGGCCGCTTGCCGAGCACCTCGGCCACCAGCAGCTGGAAGGAGCCCTCGGCGGCCTCGAACTGGTAGCCGGCCTTCTCCAGGCGGGCCAGTTCGGCCAGGATCCGGCGGGT
>JAKJFK010000143.1 GCA_022704925.1 candidate division TA06 bacterium
GGGCCGCCGCCGGCCGCGCTGCCGCCGAAAAGACAAACGCGGCCCGGGAAAAACGGGCGGCACTCGAGTCGCGGGCGAAAGAAGAAGCCGCGGCCGCCGCGGCCCGGCGCCAGGAAAAGCTGGCCTCAGAAGCCCGTTACCGGGAAGAGAAGGCTGCCGCCGAAGCCGCCCGGCAGGCCCGGATGGAAGCGCGCCGCCGCGAGGAGGCCGCCTTAAAAGCCAAGCTTGAACAGGACCGGGCGGCCGCCGCCCCGGTCCAGCCGGCCCAACCCGCGCCGCCGACCCCGGCCGCGCCCGTTCTTCCGAAAGCCGCACCGGTAAAGGCCGCGGCCGCCGCCGGAAAGAAAGACCGCCAGACCGAGAACCGACTCCGGCTGGCCGCCCACCTTGAAGCCAGGCGGGCCGCCGCCGGCCGCGCTGCCGCCGAAAAGACAAACGCGGCCCGGGAAAAACGGGCCGCACTCGAATTGCGCCGCAAAGACCTGGCTGCCAACATCGCGGCCCGACGCCAGGAAAAGCTGGCCTCCGAAACCCATTACCGGGAAGAGAAGGCTGCCGCCGAAGCCGCTCGGCAGGCCCGGATGGAAGCGCGCCGCCGCGAGGAGGCCGCCTTAAAAGCCAAACTTGAGCAGGAACGGACGGCCGCCGCCCCGGTCCAGCCGGCCCAACCCACGCCGCCAACCCCGGCCGCGCCCGTTCTTCCGCAAGCCGCACCGGTAAAAGCCGCGGCCGCCGCCGGAAAGAAAGACCGCCAGGCCGAGAACCGGCTCCGACTGGCCGCCTACCTTCAGGAACACCGCCAGAAAAAAGGAATCCCGGCGTCCAGCCCGGTTAAAGTTACCCTGCCGCCGGCCCGGATCGTTCCGAAACCGACACCGCCGCTTTTCCTGTTGAAGCCTCCGGTTCCGAGAAAACCATCCGCGCTTGCCGCCCGGCCGGTACCGGTAGCGCCCGTATCAAAAAAGGTCATCCGGCCGTTTGACCCGGTCAATTTCCTGAAGACCAATTATATCCGGGCCATCTTTGCGCTCTTGATCCTGGGCTGGTTCGTCGAAATCTTTATGCTCAACCAGCGTCTGGACCAGACCCGACGCCAGGTTGAGGAAGCGCTGGCCCCTCCGGCCAAGAGCGAAGCCCCCGAAGCACCGCCGGAAATGCTGGCGCAGGCTCCAAGACCCCAGGTCATCCGGGTTGAGGGCCTCCGTGATCCATTCTCACACCAACTCTGGCGGTTGCGAGAAATTACTTCGACGCCACTGGTTCGCATTGTCCGGATACCGAATCCGCCCGGTCTGATAAGACGCATCCCGATCATCAGGCCGCCGGAACCGCCCGTGATTCCCAAGCCGACCTTTGTCGCGCCGAACGTCCCGCCGGCCATACCGGAGAGCGAAAAAATAAGCCGGATACCGCCCATCTCGGTCCAGTTGCCGGAGGTGACTCTGCCGGCCAAGCCCGGCTTGACGCTTCATTTTCGAGGCACACTCAACTTGGCCGGCGTCGACTACTTCTTCCTGGAGGGGCCGGACGGAGGTTACCGGGCCCGGGTGGGAGACACGGTGGCCGGATACAAAATATATGATTACCGCAACGGCGTCCTTTATCTCGCCCGGGAAGGACACACCTACCAGATCAACGAGGAACGCCTGAGTCCGCCGCTGCGTTACAAGGGACGCCTGATCATGGCCGGCGAAGAATACTTCTTCCTGGAAGGTCAGAAAACCTATCGCGCCATCATCGGCGAGGAAATCGAAGGCTTCCGCCTGGTTCGCCGCATTGGAAACTATCTCTACTTCGTGCGTGATGACCGCCTGTACTTCCTGAAGCAGGAATAACCGATAAAACCTTGACTTCACCGGGTTCTTTAGAGTATATACTTTAAGGAGGAGATTACAAATGCTGAAAGTGAAGATCGGCGTTAAGATGACCGGATTGCTCGCGCTCATCCTGCTCTTTCCAGCCCTGGTCTGGGCCGGGCCCCAGGCCGAGGCGCTGAAAGCCGAGGAGAAGGCGGCCGCCTTTTACAAGGAAGGCCAATCAGCTTACTGGACCGGCAATTACGCCCAGGCCCTTTCCCTCTTCTCCCAGGTGTCGGCGGTCTCCCCCCGGTACAAGCCGCTTAACGTTCAGATCTACCAGAGCCTGGCCGCCTACCGGATCAAGGGCAAAAAGAACCTGCCGGTTGTCTTTCCCAACCCGACTTCCAGTCAGTCCGGATTCAAGGAACTCCTCATCAACGACGAGCAGGAATGGCTGCACCTGGCCTCCGAGGCTGAATCCATAATCCTGGACGTTTCCACCTATCTCGAACGGCTCAAAAACCAGGCGCTCGTCCCCGAGGAAAAGTTGATCGATCCCACCTTCTATCTCCGCGAAGGGCGGCTGGCCCTCGAACGGAACCAGTTCCTGGAGGTGATCCGTTACGGCCAGCTGGCCATCGAGAAACTCGATGCGGCCTTCGCCGAGACCACCGCCCCGACCGCCCGCCTGCTGGGAAAGATCGGCGACACCCCGGTTACCATCAATGTGACTGATCTTGACCTGAAGGAGGCCCTCCGCCAGATCTACGAGTTGACCGGCGTCAACATCGTCCTCTCTTCGGGCATCACCGGCACCATGACCATGAACGTCAAGGACGTCCCCCTGCGCCAGGTCCTGGATCTGATCGTGGAAACCCACGGGCTCAACTACCTGGAACGGGACAACGTCATCATGATCATGACCCCGGCCGAATTCGAGAAAACCGCCAGCGGCCTGGCCTTGAAGGAAAAAAAGGTCTTCAACCTCCATTACGCGGAGGCCAGGGCAATCGCCAAGATCATCCGCGACTCGCTCCGGTTGGAGAACGTAACCGCCGACCTGCGCACCAACTCGATCGTCATCGACACCGGCAGCGCCACCCAGACCAGGGACATTGAAAACCTGATCCGCTCCCTGGACATACCGGCCAACGAAGTGCTGATCGAGGCCCAGCTGCTTGAGGTTACCTACTCCAACGACCGGGCCCTGGGCATCAACTTCCTGATCCAGAACAAGCTCATCGACAAGGTCACCCTGAGCGGGCCGCGTTTCGGTTCGGTCCCGGCCGCCCTGCCGATCGACTCGGAATCGGTCTACTTCGCCCTTACCCACAAGGATTTCTCGGCCATCTTCAATGCGCTGGCCAAGGAAGGGCGGGCCCGCCTGATCATGAGTCCCCGGATCATGACCGTTTCGGGAACTCCGGCGGTCATCACCTCGACCGAGGATTTTCCCTACACCACCTCCACCGTAACCCAGCAGCCGTCGGCCACCGCCACCAACCCGCTGCCGCCCATCATCACCACCCAGATCAACACCATCCAGATCGGGACCACCTTCCAGATCACCCCGATCATCCAGAACAACCGGACGGTCGCTCTCAACGTCAGCCTGCTGGTTGACCGGGTCAAGGAGATCATGCAGGTGCCCACCTCCTTCGGGACTTCCGGCCAGATTATCTACCAGCCGTACCCGCTGGTCGCCAGCCGGAGCACCGACCAGAACGTCGTCCTCTGGGACGGCGAAAGTCTGATTGTCGGGGGCATCGGCAATGTTGACACCTTCAATAATGAAACCCGGGTTCCGGTCCTGGGCAAGGTTCCGGTCCTGGGCAACCTCTTCAAGCGGACGACCCGGACCGAGCGAACCGGGGAACTGGTTCTCTTCCTCAAGCCGAGAATCGTACTCACCTCGGAGGAAGGCCGCCTGCTCAACCGCGAATACGAATCGCTGCCGGTACTGCAGGAGGGGCCCAAGCAGATCATCGACCGGAAATGGTTCTAAATTCGGGTCGATAAACAATTCGCAGCCACTTTTCATCTAATTAGGAAAAACAAGGAGGCTTGCATGAAGCGGTTAAATTTCTCGGTTTGGGTAATCTTTACCCTGGCCCTTTTCATTCCGGCCCTGGTCCAGGCCCAGACCACCTCAACGGGCATCACCGGCACTAACCGCAGCACCAGCAACAGAACCAGCAGCGGCAGTTCCAGTTCCAGCAATACCACCGCCAGCCGGCTGCAGGACTACAAGGCGTCGGTTGACGAGTATGCCGTCCGGGTGACCGTCCGTTCCATGCTCGAGACCTACGCCAAGAATCACCCGAACATCCAGGTCCGGATCTGGTCGCTGATCGTGCTCTCCAAGTTCGGCAGTACGATCGGCAGCACCGACAGCGGCACTACCAGCAGCAGCACCACCACCAGTTCGCGCCGCACCACCAGCAGCAACACCTCCAGCAGCGACGACGACACCAGCGGCGACTTCGAGTTTTACCTGAGCCTGCCGACCCTCTTCCAGATGCTGGACGACAAGGAGGAGGTCGTACGCCTGATCGCCAGCCAGACACTCCAGAGCAGCATTGACCTTTCCGAGGAAGAATGGCAGCGGTTCATGGCCCCGATTCTTATCAACATCGCCAAGACCGCCAAGAACCCTGACGTGCGGATCCGGTGCATCAAGTTCATTTCCAAGCTCTCCAAACTTAACCTGAGCGAACTCAACTCGCTGCCGCTCCTGCTCGACATGGCACAGAATGAGGACAAAGAAGTGCGCCAGTCCGCGATGGAAAGCCTGGATGAATACCTGAAACAGACCCAGGCGCCGCCGCCCCAGGCAATGGAACCGGGCCTAACCAATGAACCGATACCCGCGCCGCCGACCCCGGCTTATTAAGGACGGGACAATCCTTCTCCAGGGGGTTCTGCTGCT
>JAKJFK010000144.1 GCA_022704925.1 candidate division TA06 bacterium
CCGCCGGTAAATCGGACGCTGGCGAAGTCAACCGGCTGGAGCGAGATGGACATCCGCGGCCTCCTTGATCAAGGGAAAAAACATTTTTGTAAATTATACCACTCGGCCGCCTCAACCGGAATGAAAATCCGGTTGCCAGGCCGGCTTAATTAAAGTATAATCGAAAAAAGCAGGCGAACTTACCGTTTGTTTTTAATAAGGGAGGGCATCATGAAGAGAAAATGGCTTGGATTGGCGATGGCGGCCTCGATGCTGCTGGCCGGAACCGCGGCCGGAGCGGCCACCCTGGTGGATTCCTTCGAAAAAGGTTACCAGTATGACCGGGACCTGCACTCGCAGCAGGGCTGGCAGGCCAGCCGCACCGGGGTGGCTTACGAAGGCTTGGTCACGCTGACCGACCGGGAGGCTAAAACCGGCAAGTACTCGGTCTGGCTGCGGCCGAAATCGCCGGATGGCAAGAACATCGGCATGTCACGGACGCTTGACTTCCAGAAGGAGGTCGGCTGGATCGACTTCTGGCTGAAGTGCGCCTACGGTCCCTCGTCGCGGATCCTGGTCAGCGTCAGCGGCGAGAACTTCAGTGCCGTAGCCGGTGCCCAGCCCGGCTTCGTTTACGGCGGGGACACCGTGGAGTACAACCGCATCCCGGCCGACCGGGTGCCGGTCAAGGACAAGCAGTATTTCAAACCGAACGAGTGGACCCGCTTCACCCTGCGCACCGACAGCCGCCAGGGCCGGTTTGATCTCTACCTGAACGGCCGGCTGGCGCTGAAGGACCTGCAGGCCAACAAAAACGGCGGTCCCGGCAACATCAAGAATCTCAGCATCGCCCTGCGAGCTTACGGTACCCCGGAAGAACTGGCCAGGGACCAGGTCTTCATCGATGACCTCTACCTGAGCGACGAGATGCCTCCGACGAACCTGGTGATCTCGGCGGACGGTTCCTTCGCCGTCGCCCACGCCAGCTCTTCCTCCGCAGAGGCGGCCGTAAGCGTTTCCGTCTCGCCTTCGGGCGCCTCGGCTGTCTCCGCCTCCGGCGGCGGCGCCGTTCAGCCGACCATCTCCATCGACGGCAAGGTCGTCCAGTCCTCTTCAACCAACCTGGTCATCAGCGACCAGCCCTTCTTCCCGGTCCGGCCGAAGGAGGTCCTCTTCCGTTTTGTCCATATTTCCGACAGCCACGCCCGGGCCGACGGAACTTCCATGATGGAGCTGAACCGGGTGGTCAACGACATCAACCGGATGGGAGTCGACTTCGTTCTTCACTCCGGCGACCTGGCCGATGCCGGCAACATCAAGGGCACCGAAATGGCTCTGGCCGAGTTGAAACGGCTCAAGATGCCCTTCTATCTGACACCCGGCAATCACGAAAAATTCGGAGAGGTCGGCAAGGCCGGACGTTACGAGGAGATGACCGGCTTCAAACCCTATTACTCATTTGAATACAAGGGATTCCTCTTCGTCGCCCTGGACACGCCGGTGGCCGAACCCGATCACATGGGCGCGCTGGACGAGGCCCAGTTGACCTGGCTGGAGAAGGAACTCCAGAAGGGGAAGCCGACCGTCATCTTCACCCACGTGCCGCTTTACGGAACTTATCCCCAGGGCAGCCAGGCCTACGAGATCAAGGGACCGAGCCGGGAGAAGCTGGAGGCCCTGCTGGCCAAATACAAGCCGGCCGCCTTCCTGGCCGGCCACCTGCACCGGGTAAACCTCTTCAAGGAGACCGAAAACACCTTCTTCTCGGTGGCGCCGGCCCTCACTCCGCTTTACAACTGGGCACCCGGCAAGGGCTATGTAATCTGGGACGTTTACCCGGACAAGGTGGCCCAGCATTACCAGTACATCTATTATCCATACGTGAAGGAGGAGGGACGGACCTACGGTGAGTCGAAATTCAAGAAGTAGGCGGCGGGATTGACCAAAGGTTATCTCCGCCGGGAAGACCGGGTGCGGCCGCTTAACCGGAAAAAACCGGCAGGGCGGCCGGCACCACCTCGACGGAGAAGGGAAGCGGCAGTTTCAGCGGATCGCCGTCGGCCTGCAGGAAATCCGGGGCCAGTTCCCGGAAGAGCAGCCTCCGGAAGCGCTGCGTCTCCACCCCGGCCTGGCGGTCGAGGCGGCCGGTGAAGAGGGCCAGGCTGTAAGCGAAGGAACGGCGGAAGCCGGCGTTGGGAAGCAGGACCAGGTCCAGCCGGCCGTCGTCCACCCGGGCGGCGGGAGCAATCCGGGCTCCGGCGCCGTATTGCGGGACGTTGGCCACGCAGGCCAGCAGGCAGGTCTGGCGCAGGAGCCGTCCATCCAGCTCTCCCTCCAATCTTACCTGACGGTAGCGGCTGGTAAAGAGAAAGTAAGCCCGCAGCCCGGCCAGGAAATAGAGCCAGGGACCCCTTATAGCGGTGCGAAACGAGCAGACCTGCCCGGCAATCAAAGGATCCATGCCCATTCCCAGGGTGGCCGCGAAGTAACTCTCCCGATCTCCCGTCTTAATCCGGGCCAGGTCAATCCGGCGGACGCGGCCGGCGGCGATCACCCGGACCGCCGCCTTCAGGCGGCGGGGAATCTCTAAACTGGCCGCCAGTCCGTTACCGCTGCCCATCGGAAGTATTCCCAGCGTCACCCCGGAACCGTAAATTCCGTTAATGACCTCGTTGACGGTACCGTCACCGCCGACGGCCACCACCGGGCCCCGGCTTTCGGCCGCCAGCCGCCGGGCGATGGAAGCGGCCTGGCCCGGCGCCTCGACCCGGTAGAAAAAAAACTCCCGCCCCGTCCCGGACAGAAATTTGGAGATGCGGCGCTCAAGACGAAAAGCCCGCTGGCCGCCGGCCGCTTTGCTCAGGATAAAACGGATCGGAAGGTTTTCCGGCACGAAAATCTCAGGCATGCTTTTCAGCCGACTCGATGGCCAGGCGTGTCCAGAGATGGAGCCGGTCCAGGTGGCCGGCCAGGGTCTGGATTTCCCGCAGCACAATCTGGTAATAAGCGCCCTTCAATCGCTGCAGACCGCTTTCCAGGTCCTGGCGAAGCCGGTCGGTGTCCGGGGCGAAGACCACCTCGCTGGCCTTCTGCCGCCACATGATGACGTAATTCCGTTCCACCCGCTCGATGACCCGGTCCAGGTCGGTCCAGGCGCTGCAGACGAAGATACGCAGGTTGGGGATGGAAAGAACACCGTCTATCTTGCGGGTCAGGTTCTCGCAGCAGCCATAGGCGGAAAGGCCGAAACGCTCCAGGATGGGCCGCTGGTACTCCAGGCAGAACTCCCGCCACATGGCCGGCGACACCTGGTCGAACTCCTGGCTGTTGGCCATGATCCAGAGGTTCTTCAGTGAAAACCGGCCGTCGGCCGGGATCTCCGGGCCGACCGGATCGCTGCCGGTCATCGCTTCGTCGTTGTTCGGGGTGAGCCGGCCGGCCGCCTCCAGGTCGTCAAGCGAAGCCAGGCAGGCATCCCGCATTAAGGCCATCAACCGGTGCGCCAGGTCGGGCCGGACGGCCATATCGAGCATCAGTTCGGTCAGGCCGCGCAGGTCGGCCGCAACGGTGCCCAGAGTGGCCGAAAGCGGGAGGTGGCAGACGTAACGTGGCGGCAGCCGGTCGCCGAAAAGTTTATCCAGGGCCGCCAGCCTGGACTCCGTGGCGGCGGAATCGTAGGTATAACGGGGCATCCGGAGGCGCTCGAAATCGGCCTCGTCCTTGAGCGGCGGGGAGAACTTCCAGGAGCCGCCGGCCTCGCTGGGACGATGGTGCTCGATCCTGACTCCCCAGGTGTCAGACGGGGTTACCTTAAAAACGGCCGCCACCGGGAAGTAATCAGCCACCGGCGAGTCGTCGCCGATCTCGTGCTTGATGAGTATCCGGCGCAGCTCCCGTTCCACCGAACGCAGCCAGGGATCACGGCAGAGCAGGCCTTCTTCCGGCAGCAGTTCGGACCAGGCCCCCACCGGCCGGCACCAGACCGGAGCCCGGTCCGGCCGCCGCAGTCCGTTGACCGCCCGCCAGCGCCGCTTGATAACCTCGTTCTCCGGAGCGGCGGCGATCCCGGCCACCCGGTCGGCCAGGCGTCTCAATTCCGAACGCTCGGAATCGTTCCAACCGATCTTCAATCCGCCGGAAGTGCTCATTTCCTGAAACGAGGTTCGGGAAAGACCACCCGTTCGTAGACCGGGGTCGCGAAGGCCTCGCGCACCAGGGGCTTCCAGCCCACCACGAACCGGTCCGGAAAAACATGGTAGACCAGGTAACTCAGGGTATCACCCCAGGCGAGATCCTGGCTCATGATGTGGGGGATGCCGTCAATCACCCGGTACCCGTAACCGTGGCGGTGGCCGAAGAGGTAGCCGGCCACCTTGTACTCGGCCAGAAGTTTGCGCGTCTCGACGGCCCCCTTATCTTCAGGCACCATGTTGCCGAAGGAGGGATCGATCGGGTAATGACTCAGCACGAAGACGTGCCTGGCCGATTTCGTCTTCTCCAGTTCGCCCTTCAGCCACTTTAACTGGTCGGCGGTAATCTCCTGAGCGGCGTTGTTGATGCAGATGAAGACGGTACCGTTCTTCTCTATCGTATAGTTGAGGCGCCCTTTGTTGTTGGTGAACTTCTCGTAGAGGGCGGCCCGGCCGGTGTACCCCTCGGCCTTGAGCTGCTCGGCATAGGCCCAGTTGGCCAGGGTCGCGTCCTTCAAATCCCCTAACTTGTCCGGATCGGCCCGGTACTCA
>JAKJFK010000145.1 GCA_022704925.1 candidate division TA06 bacterium
GGCAACGGCGGCCCGCAGTTCGGGCAGGCCGCGGCTTTCGGTATAGCGCGAAAAGTTCTCCCGCACCGCGCCCAGCACCGCCTCCTTGGCCGCCTCCGGCGGCGGAAAATCCGGTTCGCCCACCGAGAGGTTAAGCACCTTGACACCCCGGGCCTGGAGTTCCCGGGCCTGGCGCCCGACGGCCAGGGTCGCCGAAGGTTCGAGGTTGCGGACCCGCTCGGAAAGCCGCGGCTTCATTGCAGCGCCTTCGCAATATTCCGGGCCGCCTGGCGCAGCCGCTGCTCGTTCTCCACCAGGGCCAGCCGCACGTATCTCTCGCCGTAGCGGCCGAACCCCACCCCCGGGGAAACAACCACCTCGGCCCGTTCCAGCAGGAAAGCCGCGAAGTCCATCGAACCCATGGCCCGGAACTTCTCCGGCAGCGGCGCCCAGATGTACATGGTCGCCGGCGGCCGCGGTACTTCCCAGCCGGCCCGGGCCAGCCGGTCCACCAGCAGGTCGCGGCGCGCCTGGTAGGTCTCCCGGGCCTGGACCACGCAGTCCTGGGGACCGCGCAGGGCGGCGGCCGCCGCCACCTGAATCGGGGTGAAGATGCCGTAGTCGTAGTAACTCTTGAGCCGGATGAGCGCGCCCACCAGCTGCGGATTGCCCACCGCGAAGCCCACCCGCCAGCCGGCCATGCAGTAGGTCTTGGAGAGGGAGTAGAACTCGATGGCCACTTCCTTGGCCCCGGGCACCTGCAGGACGCTGGGGGCGGTCCGGCCGTCGAAAACCAGCTCGCCGTAAGCCAGGTCGTGAATCAGGAAGAGGTCGTTCCGGCGGCAGAAATCGACCGCCTCGGCGAGGTAGTCCAGCCCCACCATGCTGGTGGTCGGGTTGTGGGGAAAGCTGAGCAGCAGCGCCTTGGGCCGCGGCCCGGCCTTCAGGTTTATCCGGCCCAGGTCCGGCAGAAAACCGTTCTCCGGCAGCAACGGCAGGTCGACCGTTCCGACCCCGGCGATCGCGAAGGAGTAAAGGTGAATGGGGTAGGTGGGGTTGGGCACCAGGACCGCCTCGCCCGGCTCAAAAGCGGCCAGGGCAAAGTGGCAGAGACCCTCCTTGCTGCCGATCACGGCCACCACCTCGCGGTCGGGATCCAGGTCGGCGCCGAAGCGTTTCGCGTACCAGTCGACGATCGCCCGGCGCAGGCCCCGGATACCCTGCGAGGCCGAATACCGGTGCGCCTTCGGGTCGTGCGCCACCTCCGTCAGCTTCTCCACGATATGGGGCGGCGTCGGCAAATCCGGATTGCCCATGCCCAGGTCAATGATGTCCTTTCCGGCCGCCCGGGCCTGCGCCTTGAGCTGGTTGATGCGCGCAAAGACGTAAGGGGGCAGGTTGGAAATCCGGCTGGATAAAGGATCTTTCATTTTTCCCCGCAGCGTTTGTTTTATTCTATTTCGGCCAGGGTCGCGCCCACCGCAACCTTTTCGCCCTCGCCGGCCTTGATGACGGTCAGCCGACCGCCGGCCGGCGCCGGCAGGTTGAAGCTGGCCTTCTCGGTGGAAAGTTCCACCAGGTCCTCTCCTTCAGCGACGCTCTCGCCCACCTTTTTGTACCAGAAGGAGACGCTGGCCTCCTTGATGTCGTTTCCCAGCGGGGGCAATTTTACTTCCATGTTCTTCCTCCGGAAAAAGGGTGCCGGCCCGGCCGGCGCTTTCGTTTTGGGTTGACCGCCTATAATTATAGCCGACGCCCGGCAGCCGGCGCAAAGGGGCGCCTCAGGTGCCGGTGGAACGAAAAACTTCCGCCGCGTAATAGGAGCTGCGCACGAAGGGGCCGGCGGCGGCCGCCCGGAACCCGAGCCGTTTCGCCGTCTCCGCCCAGGCGTCGAACTCCTCCGGCCGCGGATGGCGAGTCACCGGAAGACAGCCCGGGTTGGGGCGCAGGTACTGGCCGAGGGTCACGATTTCGACGCCGGCCTCCCGCAGGTCGGCCAGGGCCGATTCGACCTCCGCGTCCGTCTCCCCCAGCCCCAGCATCAGGCCGCTCTTCACCAGGCCGGACCCGAACCGCCGCGCCCTCCGTAGCACCTCCAGGCTCCGCCGGTACCCGGCCTGGGGTCGAACCCGGGGATAAAGGCGGGCCACGGTCTCCAGGTTGTGGTTGAAGACCGCCGGCCCCGCCGAAAGGACCGTTTCCAGCGCGGCCCGGTCCCCCTGGAAATCAGGCGTGAGCACCTCCACGCGGACCGGGGGCCGCGCCGCCCGGATCGCGGTTACGGTCCGGGCAAAGAGCCCGGCCCCGCCGTCGGGCAGATCATCCCGGGTCACCGAGGTGACCACCACGTACTCCAGGCCGAGGGCGGCGGCCGCCGCGGCCACCCGATCCGGTTCGTCCGCCGCCGGCGGTTCCGGTCGGCCCCGGCGCACGCCGCAGAAGGCGCAGCCGCGGGTGCAGACGTCGCCCAGGATCATGAAGGTGGCCACCCGGCGGGCGAAGCACTCGCTCCGGTTCGGGCAGCCGGCCGCGGCGCAGACGGTGTGCAGCCGGTGGCGGGCCACCACCGCTTCGGTCTCCTGAACGGCCGGATCAAACACCAGGCGCTTCGTAAGCCAGGCGGGGCGTTTTTCCATCTTCGGCTGGAACCGGCGGCCGGAAAGCGGCATCCGCGCCGGCGTCAATCTTTATGGAAAAGGGAGAGGGCCCGGACCAGGAAGGGCTTGATCTCCCGCCGGGCCAGCACCTGGTCCAGCGCGCCCTTGCGGAAGAGGAACTCCGAACGCTGAAAACCTTCCGGCAGCTTGGCGCGGATGGTCTGTTCGATCACCCGCGGTCCGGTGAAACCGATCAGGGCGCCGGGTTCGGCCACCATGATGTCGCCCAGGAAGGCGAAGCTGGCGGCCACCCCGGCCATCGTCGGATCGGTGAGAACCGAGAGGTAGGGAACACCGGCCGAGGCCAGCCGGCCGAGGGCCGCCGAGGTCTTGGCCATCTGAAGCAGCGAAAACATCCCTTCGTACATACGGGCGCCGCCGCCGCTGGCCGAGATGATGATCAGGGGCGTGTTCGAAACCACCGCCCGCTCAACGGCCCGGACGATCTTCTCTCCGACCACCGAGCCCAGGCTGCCCATCATGAAGTTGCTGTCGGTTACCACCAGTTCGGCCGGGAAGCCCCCGATGGTCCCGCGGCCGGCCAGGGCCGCTTCGGTCAACCCGGTCTCCTCCTGGGCCTCGGCCACCTTGTCGGCGTAGGCCTTGACGGCGGTGAACCCGAGCGGGTCGCTGGCGCGCAGGGCGGCGTCCGCCTCCTGGAAGGAGCCGGCGTCGACGGTGATGGAGATCCGCTGCCAGGCGGTCAGGCGGTGGTGGTGCTGGCAGCGCGGGCAGACCCAGAGGTTTTCCAGAAACCTTTTTTCGTAGAGATTCGCCTGGCAGGCCGAGCACTTGACCCAGTCCTCGCCCCGGACGCCAACCTTTTTGCGGGGTGAAATCACCGCGACTTTTTTTCTTTTCCAGAGCATCTTGCGCGCCTCAGATCAGCGTCAGTTTTTCGGCCACCGCCCGCAGCCGGGCCTGGTTGTCGGCGGTCATGGGGCAGAGCGGCGGTCGCCATTCCGGCTCTATCCGTCCCATCCAGGCCAACAGGGTCTTTACCGGCAACGGGTTGGTCTCGAAGAAAAGGGCCTGAAAAAGCGGGAACCAGCGCCGATGCTCGGCCTGGGCGCCCGCCAGATCCCCGGCCAGCCCGGCGCGGGTGAGCGCGGCCACCCCGGCCGGGATGACGTTGGCCGCCACCGAGATCACGCCCCGGCCGCCTACCGACATGATCGGCAGCGTCAGCGAGTCGTCGCCCGAAAGGACCGTGATGTCGCTGCGGTCGAGGATCGAACTGACCTGATCCAGGCTTCCCGAGGCCTCCTTGATGGCCACGATGTTGGGAATCCGGGCCAGCTCGGCCACGGTCCCCGGCGTCAGGGAAACCCCGGTTCGGGAGGGCACGTTGTAAAGGATGATCGGGATGTCCACCGCCCGGGCGATGGTTGAGAAGTGCAGCAGCAGCCCGGCCGGCGTCGGCTTGTTGTAGTAGGGGGTGATGATCAGCGCCGCGTCGGCGCCGACCTTTTTGGCGTGCTGGGTCAGGTGCAGGGCTTCGGCGGTGTTGTTGGAGCCGGTTCCGGCGATTACCTTCCGACGGCCGGCCGAAACCTCCAGCGTCAACTCGATCAGCCGCTGGTGCTCCTCCATCGAGAGCGTGGCTGATTCCCCGGTGCTGCCGCAGGGCAGCAGGGCGTCGGTTCCGGCCCCGATCTGCCACTCGACCAGGTCCTGAAATTTCTTCTCGTCAATCCGGCCGTTCCGGAACGGGGTGACCAGCGCAACCGTGGAACCTTGAAACATTGTTTTCTCCTTCAGGAACGCCCGGCCGCCGGCGGTCGCGGGCTGCGCCGGGGCCGGACGACCAGGTCCCGGAGCGGCAGGCGCCGTTTTCGAAGCGCGGCCAGAATCTTCTCTTTCTGCAGTTGCAGGTAATGGCTGGTGGTCGGGTTGTCCGCCTCCACTTCCAGCCGCCCGCTCCTAAACCAGGCCCGGCAATGGCGGCGGATCTC
>JAKJFK010000146.1 GCA_022704925.1 candidate division TA06 bacterium
CCCCTGGGCAACGACACGCTCAAGACCTACGTCCAGACCCATCCTTCGCTGGCCGACGTCCTGGAATGGAGCCTGGAGGTCAACCGCCGGGTGGCGACGACCGTCAAGGAGGTTCCGCCCTTTCCGTTTGTGCGCGAGTCCCTGGAGAAGCTGCGCCCCCGGGTGGACATGATCGTCGTCTCCCAGACGCCGACCGAGGCGCTGGTCCGGGAATGGAAGGAGCATGCCATCGACGGGCTGGTCGATTTCATCGCCGGGCAGGAACAGGGGAGCAAGAAGGAGCACCTCCAGATGGCGGCCGCGCCCAACTATCCGACTGACCGGATCCTGATGATCGGGGACGCCCTGGGTGATTTGAAAGCGGTTGAAGCGGTCGGCGGCTTCTTCTTCCCGATCAATCCCGGCCACGAGTCGGAATCCTGGGAGAATTTTTACCGGGAGGGGATCGAAAAGTTTCTCTCCGGCGGTTTCAAGGGAGCCTACCAGGAAAAGCTGATGGCCGCCTTCAAGGCCCTGCTTCCGGAGCGGCCGCACTGGAAATGAGCGGTTGATGGACCGGTTGACTTCCCGGCAGCGTCTTCGGCGGACCCTGGCCGGCGAACCGGTGGACCGGATTGCCATCTCGCTTTACGAGTTCGACGGCCACTACGAGTCCTGGATCCACCGCTTTCCGGAGTACCAGGCGCTTCTTGATTACGCGGCCGGCAAGACCGACCGGCTTTTCTCCTGGGCGCCGGCGTCAGCGACGCCGACGCTCTTCTACGGCCAGGTCGAGCCGGACACGGTCCGGGTCGAGGCCTGGGTCGAGGGGACTTCCCGCTTCCGGCGTTCCCGCATCCGTACCCCGCGCGGCGAACTGACCTCCCTGAGCCGGACCGACGAAGGCGTCCACACCGGCTGGCAGATCGAACACCCCTGCAAGGACGAAAAGGACGCCGAACGGGTCCTTTCCCTGCCTTTTATCCCCTGGCGGCCCCCGGCCGACAACTTCTTTGCGGTCGAAGCGCGCCTGGGCGATACCGGCCTGGCGATGGGAGATATTCCCGACGCCCTCTGCTGCACGGTCGAGCTCTTCGGGTTCGCCCGATTCCTGACTCTCTACCTGGACAATCCCGACCTGGTCATCCGGCTGATGGATTTTTTCCAGGAGCGCCTGGAGGCCTACCTCGAGCACCTGCTGGTTTCCGGGGCGGTAACCATCTACCGGATCTGCGGCCCGGAGTACGCCACCCCTCCCTACCTGCCGCCGTCGGCCTTCCGGAGGTTGGTTTTTGACTACGACCGGCGCCTGGTTGAAATTCTGCACCGGCACGGGGGCCGGGCCCGTCTCCATTCGCACGGCCGGATCGGCCGGGTCCTGGACCAGATTGCCGCCCTGGGGATAGACGCGATCGATCCGCTCGAGCCGCCGCCGGACGGGGATGCCACCCTGGATGAAGTCCGGTCGGCGCTGGGAAGCCGGATGGTTCTGGTCGGGAACGTCGAGGAGAGGCTGCTGGAGATCGGCAGCGCGGCCGAAATCGAGGCGGCCGTCCGCTCAGCCGTCGAAGCCGGCGCCCGGGGCGGGCCTTTCATCCTCTGCCCGACCGCCATGCCTCTGACCACGCCGCTTTCCGAGAAGGTGCAGGGGAATATCCGTCATTACATCGACTGCGGCTTGAAGTACGGCGGCGCCTGAAGGCGGGTTAAGGATTTCAGGGTTGGACCACCAGCCGGGAGGCCGTCACCACCTTGATTCCGGCCGCCTCGATCTCCGGCTTGATCTCCTGGACGGCCTTGAAGGTGGCCGGGCGGGCGTGGCCGATGCCGATGGCGCTGCCGTTGCGCAGGGCCTTCTGGATCAGCAGGCGCAGTTGTCCCTTGATATACTCGGGATCATTTTCATTGTCCAGGAAGACATCGCGCCGGGCCACCCTCACTCCCGTCTCCCTCCCGACCGCCGTCGACACCGAACCGGAAGTGGTCACGCTGTCGATGAAGAAGAGATCCCGTTCCTGGAGGACGCGGAAGACCTCCCGCATCACTTCCCGGTCGGTGGTCGCCAGCGAGCCCATGTGATTGTTCACTCCGGCCACCGCCCCGACTGAATCCAGCGCCGTTTCGACTTCCCGGGTGACGGTCTCTTCGGGGGCGCTCTTCCTGATGGTGTCTTTTTCCAGGTTCTTGGCCGTGCGGGGTTCCATGGGCAGGTGAAGCAGGACTTCGTACCCGGCCGCCCGGGCCAGTTCGGCAATGCTCCTGGAGTTGGGCAGGTTGGGCAGCACGGCCAGGGTAACCGGCAGCCGGAGTTCCCGCACCGATTCGAAATCGCCCAGCCGGTAGCCGAAATCGTCGAGGATGATGGCCAGGGCCGGCGTTTCAATCGCCGGGCTGGGCAGGGGCGGCTGCGGAAGGCTCAACCGGGCCAGCGGCTCCCTGACCCGGTTTTCAAGTTCCGCGCGGTCAGGGTGCCTCGGGAACTTCGAACGCGCTTCGTGGAACTTCTGGCGCGGCCGCTGCAGGTTCAAAACTTCCGGATGCCTGATCAGCAGAAGCCCGCCCCAGAGCAGCGCCAGGATTATCAGGAGGACCGGCAGCGGATTGCCGCCGTTCCCGGACCGGCCGCTGGCCTTGCTCATTTTTCGCGCAGGACAGTCAATCCCTTCAGCAGGTCGAGGGCCCGCTGAAGCTGGGCATCCTTCTCCAGGTCTATTTTACCCTCCAGCGCCAGGGTCCGGAGGTTCTGCTCAACCTCGATGTCGGGAGTAAGGCCCTTGCCCTCGATCACCCGGCCGCTGGGCGTGTAGTAGCGGGCGATGGTCAGCTTGACCGCGCTGCTCTCGGGCATCGGGATGACCGTCTGGACTGAGCCCTTCCCGAAGCTTTTTTTGCCGACCAGGACGGCCCGCTTGGAGTCCGAAAGGGCGCCGGCCAGGATCTCGGAGGCGCTGGCGCTGCCTTCGTTGATCAGAATTACCATGGGCAGGCTGGCCGGGATGGCCTCCGCCTGCCGGGTTCGGTACTCGATCCGGTCTTCGGAACGCCGCCCCTGCGTGTAGACCACCAGGCGGTTGGGAGGCAGGAAGAGATCGGCGATGCTGATGGAGCTGTCCAGAAGTCCGCCCGGATTGTTCCGCAGGTCGAGGACCAGGCCCTCCATCTTCTCCTTCTGCAGGTTTTCCACGGCCGCCTTGAGGTCGGCGTAGCTATCCTTCTGGAACTCGACCAGCCGGATATAACCGATTTTCGAGCCCTCGATCAACTGGGCCCGCTTGACCGACTTCAGCTTGATCAGTTCCCGGGTGAGTTCCAGCTTGAGCAGTTCCGGGGCGCCCTCGCGCAGGACCTCGATGTTGACCTTGGTGTTCGGAGCGCCCCGCAGGAGCTTGGCGGCCGCGGCACTGTCCATGCCGCGGGTTATCTTTCCGTCGATCTTGACGATCCGGTCGTTGGGCTGGATGCCGGCCCGGAAAGCGGGCGTGTCTTCCAGCGGCGAGACCACCGTCACCAGGTTGTCCTTGACGGTGATGGTCATGCCGACGCCGCCGAATTTCCCCTCGGTTTCAATCTCCAGTTCCTTGTAGAGGTCGGGTTCCAGGAACTGGCTGTAGGGATCGAGTGAGGAGAGCATGCCCCGGAGCGCCCCGTTGATCAGTTTCTTGCTGTCCACCTCCTCCACGTAATTCTTCTGGACGATGGAGAGCACGTCGCTGAACATCTGGAGTTGCTGGTAAAGGGTCTCTTCGGTCTTGCGCGCCTGGCTTTCGGCGAGGTTTTCGCCGACCGTCAGGGCCAGGGTGAGCAGCAGGACCGCCATTCCCAAAACCTTGAACCGTTTTTTCATCTTGCTCCTGTTGGCTGATTCAGCCGGTTTAACCTGGATTGCCGCAACATTCAAGAGGTTTTTTCCGCCAGCATCCCGGCCAGCAGCTCCTGGACCAGCCTGGGGTTGGCCTTTCCCTTGGTCTGGCGCATGACCTGGCCGACCAGGAAACCGATGGCGTTGGTCTTTCCCCGCCGGTAATCCTCAACCGATTTCGGGTTGGCGGCGAGGGTGGCACGGGCCAGCTCGGCCAGGGTGTCGGAATCCGATATCTGGCCCAGGTTCTGCTCGGAAACGATGGATTCAGGGTCCCGGCCGGTCTCGATGGCCCGCCGCAGGACTTCCTTGCCGGTGGCCGCGGTGATGCGCCCCCCGGCGACCATCCCGATGATCCCGGCCAGGGTTTCCGGCGTCAGGGCCAGTTGTCCGATTTTCCGGTTCGAGTCCTTCAGGATGGAGAGGACCTCGGTCATGATCCAGTTGCTGACCGTTTTCGGTTCCGGGTGGAGGCGCGCCGCCGCCTCGAAGAAATCGGCCAGGGCGCGGTCGGCGGTGATTACTTCCGCGTCGTAGGCCGGGATTCCGAAATCCGACTCGAAACGCCGGGCTTTTTCCTGCGGCAGCTCCACGATCTGCCCCCGGACCGTCTCGATGAATGATTCCTCAAGCCGGAGCGGAAGCAGGTCCGGTTCCGGGAAGTAACGGTAATCCTGGGCCTCCTCCTTGGAACGCATCGGCTGGGTCCGGCCGCTC
>JAKJFK010000147.1 GCA_022704925.1 candidate division TA06 bacterium
CCCTGGCCGCCCTGGTCCCGGTTGGCGCCGGTCAGGGTGTCGGTATCCGGCCCGGCCAGGGCCAGCCGTTTCTCCCAGGTCATCGCCTGCCCATCCCGAACGCTCGGGAAAGAAGGTTTTTCCGGGTTGTGATAGGAGGCCCGGGCCACGAACCAGGGGAATTCCCAGCCGGCCGCCGCCCGGGAGGCCGTGATCACCGCGGCCAATTTTCGGAAATACTCCTCCGGGGACATGGCGATGTCCGACTCGCCCTGGTGCCAGAGCAAACCTCGGAAACCAAAAGGGCCGAGTCGGATCACCCGTTCCATCATCCACTTGAAGAGTTCGCCGCCCGGCTGCCAGGCATTCACGCTGCTGCCGCCGTGGCCGGTGACCGCCACGCCCACCGGTATCCCGTGACTCCGGACCAGCGCGTCGCCGAAGGAGGGCCAGATGCTCCCGCCCTGCTTCCTGTCGTGGGCGCCGGGGATCGGATCTTCGGCCAGGACCCAGCTGGAACCGTCAAAGGCGGAGACCAGGCCGGTCTCCTGGCTGGTCCGAAACTCCCCGCAGCTGGTGGAGTTTGACTGGCCGGCGGCCACGAACACCTCGCCCACGCCCACCCTTTCAACCTCGAAAGCGGCCCGCAGTTTTTCACCGGACAGGGCTTCGACCTTCAGGCGGTACCAGCCGCCGGCCGGCAGTTCCGTTTCCAGGTTGAAAGCGCCGGTCCGCGGCTCGAACGGAATCTCCTGCCAGCGTTCCGGGAGCGACCCGGCAACCGAGACGCCGGCGGCCCGGAAACGCAGCCGGTCGCAGCCGGCCCCGGCGCGGCCGGAGAGCAGGACCGGACCGGCGAGGCGCCGCCGGCGCTGAAAAACCTGCCAGTTCAAGGGGGAGTGCAGGATCAGCGGTGCTTCCATCCAGGTTTCTTCCATTATTCCCTCACCCGAGTTGGCGTTTGAAATCGAGCAGGCTGGCGATCCGTTCCGGAATGGTTACCCGGACGCCCGGCAGGAGCCGCTCGATCCGTCTCCGCTCCCGACGGTAATCCTTGTTGCAGAGAAAACGCCCCGGCTTGAAACGGTCTCCATGCATCAAGACCAGTTCTTCAAACCGGACGAAACGGCGGAATTCCCGCAGGCGCTCCGGCTGGTGGTGCGGCCAGAGGAAAACCGCGTCAAGCTCCCGGCCCCTCAAGTCCGGGGGCACCCGGTGGCAGTCGCCGCTGTAGAAGACCCGGGCGCCGCCGCTGGCCAGGCAGGCGGCGAATTTGTTGGGACGCCCCCGGTGGTCCAGAAAATGGTCGTACCCGGTCAGGGTGGTCAGCGACAGGTCTCCAAATTCGAAGGTCCGGCCCGGCTCGGCCCGGACGAGAGACCGGGAACCTATGCCCGCCGCCGCCAGCCGTTCCAGAACTTCCGCCGGGGCGATAACCGGCGCGCCGGTCCGGCTCCAGACCGTTCGTACCGCCGCCGGGTCGCAATGGTCGCCGTGGAGATGTGTGATGAAGACCGCATCGCAGCGGCGGATGGCGTCAACCGGAACCGCCGGCCGGGTCAGGTGCGTCTCGTAATGGCCTTCCCACTCGAAACCGCCTGCGAAGAAGGGGTCGGTCAAAAGAACCTTCCCGCCCGGCGAATAAAAGAGAAAGGTAACGTGGGCGAGATAATCGAATGCCAGCCCCTTGATGCGCAGAGGTTGCCTCCGTCCAGACTTTTTTCAGGCGTTGAAGAGTTTCGGACCTTCCTCTTTTTCGGCCTTCGGAGCGGGCCGCCGGCCGGTCCCGGCCGGGGCCGCCAGTTTCACCCAGGCGCCGGAAGCCGCCGAAGCGGATACGGCCGCCAGTACGCGCTGGCAGGCCAGGCCGTCCTTGAAATCGGGCTGGAAAGGAGCGCCAGCCGCCCAGGCGTTGATGACATCGAGCACGGTATGGATAAAGGTATGCTCGTAGCCGATGATGTGGCCGGGCGGCCACCAGGCCGAAAGGTAGGGATGGACCGGTTCGGTCACCTGGATGAGCCGGAAACCGCGCGCCTCCTCCGGGTCATCGGTATTGTAATACTCCAGTTCATTGAGGCGTTCCAGGTTGAAGATCAGCGATCCCTTTTCGCCGTTGACCTCCAGGCGGTTCTGGTTCTTGTGACCGGCGGCAAAGCGGGTCGCCTCGAAGGAGCCGAGCGCGCCGTTGCGGAAACGGGCCAGGAAGAGAACCGCGTCGTCCACGGTCACCCGGCCGCGCTTGCTGCCGCCGACCGCGGCCAGGTTCCCCTCACTGGTGGCCACCGGCCGTTCCTTCACGAAGGTCTGGAGCCGGCCGCAGACCTCGCTGAATTCACCCAGCAGCCAACGGGCGGCGTCAATCTGGTGGCTGGCCAGGTCACCCAGCGAACCGCTGCCGGCCACCTCCTTCTTCATGCGCCAGGCGAGCGGGAACTCCGGGTCCAGAAGCCAATCCTGCAGGTAAATCCCGCGCAGGTGATAGATCCGGCCCAGCCGCCCCTCGGCAATCAACTTCTTCATCAGGGCCAGGGCCGGGGCGCGCCGGTAATTGAAGCAGACGGCGTTGAAGACCCGGTTCCCGGAGACCGCCCGGAGCATCGTCTCGGCCTGCTCGAGGTTCAGGGCCAGCGGCTTTTCGCAGAAGACCGCCTTGCCGGCCTCGGCGGCGGCCACGGCCGCCTCGGCGTGCAGGTTGTTGGGCGTGGTAATGTCCACCAGGTCGATGTCCTTCCGTTCCACCAGACGGCGCCAGTCGGTCTCACAGCTTTCAAAACCCCAGCGCCGGGCGAAGGCCTCCACCCCGTCCTGGTGGCGGCCGCAGACGGCCTTCATGACCGACCGGGCCTTGGGATCGAAGAAGCGGGCCGCCTGCTGGTAAGCGTTGGCGTGGGCCCGCCCCATGAACTGGTACCCGATCAAGCCGATCCGAATCTCACGATTCATCATCGCCTCCCTTTTCCGCTTCCAAAAAGAAATCAGGTATCAACCTTCCGACAGCAATCGTTCCACCGTCAACCAGTAAGGGTCGGTGCGCGGATGCTCCAGCGGGCGGACCCGGCCGGCTTCCTTGACCCGGACCCCGTCCTCCGGGGACGTGACCAGCCCGGCCTCCGAGGCGGGAATCCCGCGCGCCTGGAAGGCCTCCACCAGCGCCCCGGCCTGGTCGGGGGCCACGATCACCAGCAGGGTGCCCTCGCTGATGGAAACAAAGGGGTCGATCTCGAAGTGGCGGCAGGTCTCCATGATGACCGACTGGGTGACGATCCGCTCCCGTTCGACCAGAAGTCCGAAACCGCCGGCCCGGGCCATCTCGTAAAGTCCGCCCCAGATGCCGCATTCGGTGGCATCGTGCATCACCCGCACCCCCGGAAATCTCCGGGCGACGGCACAATCCTCGAGCACCGACATCTGGTAGAAGATTGCCTCGGCCCGCCGCTGGAAATCGGCTCCGAAGGCCGCCTTCAAACGATCCGGAAAGGAGATGGCCAGCAACCCGGTGGTCTCCACCGCCGGCCCCTTGGTGATGACCAGGCGGTCCCCCGACCTGACCAGGTGCGGTCCGCGCAGGTCGGATTCCGGGCCGGCGGCCAGGGCGGTGGCGCCGCCGACCATCGGGTAGTTGCACCCGGCGTAACGGGCCGTGTGGCCGGTGACGATGTTAACGCCGTACCGAACCGCCTCCCGGTGCACCGTCTCCCACATGGTCTCCAGCTCCAAGGCCGTGATCTCGGGCGGCAGGTTGAGGTCAACCGCCAGGTAAACCGGTTCCAGGCCGGAAACGGCCACGTCGGAAACGATGATGTGAAAGGCGAACCAGGCGGCCCGGTCGAAACCGTAAGCGGGCACGATAAAGAAGGGATCGCTGGAAAGGGCCAGGCAGGTCCCGTCCGCCAGCCGGATAACCCCGTAATCGACCCCGTGGCGGGGGCCGATGATGACGTCCGGACGAGGGGCGCCCAGGCGGGGGTAGATCACCCGGTCGAAGAACTCGGGCGGTATCTTGCCCAGCGCCGGCAAGGTCTTATCCCGGATCTTCATTTTTCCCCCGGGTCTTCTTTTGGCCCCGCCCGGGCCGCCGGCCGGCCTGGAAGGAGTCCAGCAGGCGCCGTGCGTTCCGGTAGAAGATGTTCCGGCAGTCTCCCTCGCCCAGGCCGGCGCCCAGCACGGCGCCGATGTAGTAGTGGTGGCTGAACCAGGGAAAGTCGGTGCCGTAGATCACCCGTTCCGAACCGAGTTCCCCGACGAAGAGTTCCAGGGCCCCCCGCTCGTCGGGAACCGCGGTCAATTCCAGGTAGATGTTGTCAAATTCGCGGGCGATTTTGACCGCTTCGTCCCAGGCCCGGTGGAAGGAATGGCCCAGCAGGATCGGCACCCGGTGATACCGCTCGGCTATCTTCCGGACCGGGACCGGGCCGTCGTAGACGCTGTTCTGCCAGGTGTGCAGCAGAACCGGCAGCCGCTCGCGGTCCGCCTTCTCCCAGGCCGGCCGCAGGCAGGCGTCGGTAATCGGGACCTGGTGGTAATCGGCCAGCAGCTTGAAACCGACGAAGACA